>JBGSIG010000032.1:0-1926 GCA_041742655.1 Ferruginibacter sp.
AACAGCCTATTTTAAAAGTATCCCTTTATTTTATGATTCGCCTGTTGAGTTTAAACCTATTGGAACTTATTTAAGTGATGATGCTGAACCGCTTGATATAAAGTTGCTATCAGCAGGAAATTACCAGTTAGCCGATGAAAACAATGTACATAAATTCGGTGATACTGTTCGCAATGAATATGGAAGCTTCATTATACTGGTTACTAAACCTTTCTCCCCAAAAAAGTATGATGAGATCAGGATTAAGATTGTACCCAACGATGTAGTAATGCAGGATATAAAGAAAGGGATTATTGTTAGTACGCCTACTAAGAATTCAAGTGTAATAAATATATCGATGTTACATCCTTCACCACAAAAAGGAAGTGCTATTTTACTGGAAATAGTAAAGGAATACAACAAATCAAATATTGAAGAAAAAAGAAACCAGACAGATTCAATACTACAGCTAATCGAAGGGAGAATAAATTTCGTATCAACACAATTAAATGATGCAGAAACCAGGGAAGAATCTTTTAAATCTGCAAGAGGTATAACAACCCTGAGCGACGACTCCAAAATGTTCCTGGAAAAGATTAAAGAGAATGACAGGCTGATTAGTGAAGCCAGCATACAACTTGAAATATTATCTTCATTGGATGGCTATGTAAACAATGGCTCCACAGTAGTTGCCCCGGCCAGCCCGCTTATTAGCGACCCTAATTTATTAAGCCTGGTAAACAAGCTAAGCCAGCTTCAAATAGAAAAACAATCATTGTCAATCACAACTGGTAATCAAAACCCATTGTTTACAGCAAAGGTTGCCCAGATAAATGAGGTTAAAAAAACCATTTCAAATAACCTTGATTTGCAAAAAGCTAATCTAAAAAGTACCTTATCGCAACTGATGGCAAACAAAAGGGCTATTGATGGTAACATAGGTGCTGTTCCCAACAATGAAATGAACCTTTTAAAGATAATGCGTGAAAAATCTATTCGTGAAAACATTTATTTATACTTGTTGCAAAAAAGAGAAGAAGCGTCTATTGCTGATGCCTCTGTATTTTCAAAAATGCGTATTATCGATAATCCCTATAGCAGTACTAAACCGGTAAAACCTAATAAAATTGTTGTATTGCTAACAGCTTTGCTGCTGGCCATTTTATTACCCGCCATTATCATAAATGTGTTGGGGAGTTTAAACAATAAAGTAACCACCCGTAAAACGATAGAAGAGAAATTAGGCATACCTGTTATTGGAGAAATTGCAAAAATTAAAAATTTTGAATACATTGTTATTGGAAAAAATAAAAATATTTATGCCGAGCAATTCAGAAGGATAAGGACCCATATTGACAGGCTGAAAACGGGCAACAATGCCCAGACAATAATAGTTACCTCTTGTAACAATGATGAGGGAAAAACATTTGTAAGTGTTAACCTGGCCCTGAGTTTTTCGATGGTACAAAAAAAAACCATCCTGATTGATTTTGATTTTGCTTATCCAAAACTTCATAGTATTGTAGGATTGGAAGAAAATACCAATTTTAATAGTTACCTATCCGGAGACATGAATGATCCATCGCAACTGCCAATACCACATCCCGAACTGAAATACCTTGATATTATACCTTGTGCTGTTGTAAGAAACAGTGGTGGCGAACAATTGGGCAGAAGCCTGGATGACTTGTTTATATTTCTTAAAAATAATTATGACATCATTATCTTAAATGCGCTTCCTTTCAGGATTTTTTCAGAACCTTTACAACTTGAAAAATATTGCGACATATCTGTATTGAATATACGCCATCAGTATACAACGTTAAAGGCCCTTGAGTACCTCAATGACACACTACATAAAAATGAATTTAAAAACCCGCTTTTAGTATACAATGCTGTACCGCTGAATGATTTGTACGACGACGATATTTTAAAGAATAAATATTT
>JBGSIG010000033.1:0-13829 GCA_041742655.1 Ferruginibacter sp.
TTAATCAGGTAATGATGAGATTCAAATCCTATAGTGACTAATTATAATTAAAAACATTTTTGTATATGTTTTTTTTACTTTTATCTTTATTTGATTCTTTAGGTAATAAATCGTCCGAATAATGAAACAAACACAAAAGTCAATTCTCCACGGAGTAATATCATCTGCTGCCTTGGCCTGTGCGCTAAATGTAAATGCCCAGGTGCAAACCACTGGCACGCCTGGTTCCCCAAGTGCTACTACAACTATTAGTGGAAAACAACTCCCAGCGCCGGACCCACCTTTCGGTGGAGAAATTAAGGACGGGGCATTACAATCAAAAACATGGTGGGCTCCTAAAATTGTACCGCCTAAACAAGCGCCCAACATTTTGTTGATTATGACTGATGATGCCGGTTTTGGTGTGCCAGGTACTTTTGGTTGGGTTATACCAACACCAGCAATGGATAAATTAGCTAAAAATGGCTTGCGTTACAACAATATTTCCTCCACGGCGCTTTGTTCGCCAACACGTGCGGCATTGATTACCGGGCGTAATCACCATTCTGTAGGTTTTGGAGTAATTGCTGAACTGTCAACCGGTTTCCCCGGCTATAATAGTATTATTTCGGAAGACAAAGCTACTATTGGACGTATTCTCAAAGACAATGGTTACGCCACGTCATGGTTTGGAAAAGACCACAACGTACCCGCTTTTGCTGCCAGCCAGGCAGGTCCTTTTGACAAATGGCCAACCGGTATGGGGTTTGAATATTTTTACGGATTCGTAGGGGGAGATGCCAATCAATGGGAACCAAATTTATTCCGTAACACAACTCAAATTTATCCCTTTCAGGGAAAACCTGGATGGAACCTTGTGACAGGTATGGCGGATGACGCTATTGATTACATCAATAGAATGAATCAGATTGCTCCGACCAAACCTTTCTTTTGTTACTATGTACCCGGCGCAACACATGCACCACATCACCCAACCAAAGAATGGGTTGCAAAAATTCATGATATGCACCTTTTTGACAAGGGATACAATGAAGTGCAAAAACAAATTTTTGAAAATCAAAAGAAACTGGGTGTAATTCCGCAAAATGCAACTTTAGGGCCATGGCCAACCCAGGTTCTTAAAAATTGGGTTGATTTAACCCCCGCAGAACAAAAATTATTTATAAAACAAGTAGAAATATTTGCTGCCTTTGCTGCCTACAACGATTTCGAAATTGGCCGTGTAATTGATGCTATAGAAGAAATAGGTAAATTAGACAATACGTTAATTATATACATCAATGGTGATAACGGAACAAGTGCAGAAGGTGGTCCCCTTGGCACCCCTAATGAAGTGGCTTTTTTTAACGGTGTAAATGAAATGCCCGTTGAAACGCAAATGAAATGGTATGACGTTTGGGGAACGGAACAAACTTACAATCACATGTCAGCCGGATGGTCCTGGGCATTTGATTCTCCTTTTAACTGGTTCAAACAAAATGCTTCAAAATTAGGAGGTGTTCGGCAGGGCATGGTTGTTTCCTGGCCCAATCGGATTAAAGATGTTGGCGGCTTGCGTGAGCAGTTTACGCATGTAATAGATGTCGTTCCTACCATGCTTGAAGTAACCGGCATTCCTGCTCCGCAAACCGTAGATGGCATCAAACAAGCCCCTATTGAAGGCACCAGTTTTGCCTATACTTTTGATAAAGCAAATGCCAAAGCAACCTCAAAACACAAAATTCAATATTTTGAAATGATGGGGCAATGGGCTTTATACAACGAAGGGTGGTTATTGAGCACTAAAGTAAACCGTGCACCCTGGGAGGTTACCGGCCCGGCTAATACTGACCCGCTAAACAACCAGGTTTTAGAATTGTACAATTTAAATGAAGATTTTAGTCAAAATAAAGATATTGCCAAACAGAATCCGGCTAAGGTGAAGGAAATGAAAGAACTGTTTATTAAGGAAGCTAAAAAATACCAGGTATTGCCTTTAGATGCCTCTTCGGCAACCCGGCTTGTAGCGCCAAGGCCCAATATTACTGCAGGTCGTACCAAATTTGTTTACACCAAACCAATGATTGGCTTACCACAAGGAGATTCTCCATTATTATTAAATTGTTCCTATACCATTTCTGCTGATATTACGGTTCCAACAGGCGGTGCCGAAGGGATGATCCTGACTTCCGGAGGACGATTTGCCGGCTATGGCTTTTATTTGTTAAAAGGCAAACCTGTGTTTCTTTGGAACCTGATTGATTTGGAACGGATAAAATGGTCTGGCCAAGATGCGTTAACACCCGGCAATCATATTTTAGCGTTTGATTTTAAATATGACGGATTGGGTGTAGGTACACTTGCCTATAACAGTATAAGTGGATTGGGCCGTTCCGGAACCGGCACACTGAAAGTTGATGGAAAAGTGGTACAGACTATCACCATGCCAAAAACGCTACCGATGATTTTACAATGGGATGAGAGTTTTGACATTGGTTCTGACTCACTAACACCTGTGGATGACGAGGATTACAAAACTCCATTTACACTTACAGCTAAGCTTAATAAACTTACTATTAATGTAGATCGGCCACAGTTGTCACCAACAGATATCAAAACACTTGAAGCCGCAATGAGCAGTAACAAGTCTAGCGAATAAAAAAGAGTTATAAATTGATTACTGTAAAAAGAGCAATTATTATAATTACCAACAAAAATTAAAAATGTCATGAAAAAGAAAACAAAATTATCGTTCAAATGCATGCTGGCTTCAAGCCTCGTTTTTACAATGGTTGTAAGTTCCTGCAATAATAATGGAACAACAAAGGAAACAACTGCAGGCACGGCAGATACCGCTAAAATTGCCGAAAACCCGCAAAAAATAGATCTCCTTGCCGACGGTGCAAATGCTAAGCCGGGACGAGTGGAAAACATGCACATGACACGATACATCGAATTATTCTTCGCAGCTCCCGACACAACGACCGGGAAGTTAGTTGCCGCCTGCTTCAACACTATGTTTACGCCACAGGGCATCCCTGCGAGTAAGAATACTGCTCCGCAGGAGTTGGTCGAAGGTCTCGATTTCGCCAAGATGAAGACTGAATACGGTGTTCTAGGTGCATCACTTAATGGGCCCAAGCTTTGGACGCCGGATTGGACTGATATTGAAATCGGAACAGAGAGGGATTTTAATGGCATAAAAGCCACGTGGGTAGCCCAACTGAACATGGATAAAAATGCGGGTGTAAGCGAAACCACACCCTATACAACCAATACTATCGTACGGAAGAGTGCATTGGGCTGGAACAAGGGCACTACCCTATTGCTCATGGACGATGCAGAAGGGAACACCTGGGTTTTGAAAGGGTTCCAATTGGGCCTTAAGCCGCAACATACCTATGAGCAATTTGTTGCAGCCGGCGCCGGAAACTTCAAAAAGCTCCCGACAGGCTGGAAGTTCCGGACCAAGACTTTGGATCAAGACCTAATCGAAAAGCCTGAAAACGGGGTGGCCTTGCTTATGGCGGATGAGTTTTTCAACGTTTATGACAAAACAGGGCCAGGTATGATGAACTACAAACCGTAGGCATTCGACAACAAATGATCTCTGCCTTGCATATGCAGGATAGTCTTGATTATGGATATTTGGCGGAGATTGAGGTGGAATTGCTTCCGACACTAACAAAGAAGGAAGCCTATTGAGTTACCTTTCGTTGATAAAATACATGAATTAAGATGACCGGATGCCTCATAATGTAGAGGCATCCGGTTATCTGCTAAAATAAATTGCATTAAGGTTTTAAACTTACTGAAACTTTAGAAATGGAGCCGTTAAACTTAAACGGTATTGAATAATCTTTAGGATCAACTGCTGAACGGGTATCGCTGCCAATATCAAACGATTCATCAATCGTTAAGATGAAAGGAATGGTGTGCGCAATATTGCTTTTAGCAACCTCTTTTCCATCAACCAAAAGAGACCCAGCGCCACCTTTTCCAAAGCCGCCACCATCGTAAGTAAAGTTAAATACCAGTGAATGCTTTCCTGCACTTAAAGCGTCTTTTCCCTGCCATTTAAATATTTCAATTCCAAAAAAGTTATAGGTAAATACCGGTTTGCCTTTTAATAAGTATAAACCGTAGCCACCAAAGCGGCCACCTTCCGTTACAATAACTCCATCCGCATTTTTTTGTGCGTCAATTTCAGCCGTTATGGTAAAAGATTTGCCTACAATATTTGGTGCGCTGCCACTTGGAATACCGGTTAAAGGGCCATTGTACACAAATAGGTCTTTACCCGCAGTTGCGCTTGGCCTTGGTTGTAGTGCACGTGCAATAGAAGAATTATCTAAAGGAAATACACCGTATTTAGAGGCTTCAACCGTAAACAATTGCTTCATATCGTTTAGCTTTTCGGGCATTTTTGTAGCTAAGTCATTGAACTGCGAAAAATCTTCATTTAAATTATATAACTCCCATGCATAACCATTCATTACATCCGATGGTAATTTTCCCAATCCCAATAACCAGGGCGCTAAAGCTGGCGTGGTACAAGCTATCCATCCATCATGATAAATAGCACGGTTGCCAAACATTTCAAAATATTGTGTTTGACGTTTAGATGCTACAGTAGCGTTGGCCTTATTCCAGGTATAAGCCATACTAACCCCTTCTATGGGTTTTTGTGCAATACCATTTACAGTACTTGGCGCTTGTATACCCGCTGCATCCAGAATGGTAGGTACAATATCAATTACATGATGAAATTGATGCCTGATACCACCCACATCTTTAATACGGGCTGGCCACGAAATGGCCATACCCTGGCGGGTACCACCAAAATGCGAAGCAACTTGTTTGGTCCATTTAAAAGGGGTGTCAAATGCCCATGACCATGCTACAGACATATGAGGCGTGGTAGCTTCTGAACCCCAAACATTATAAAACTTTAACTGATCTACCACCGGTACATCTACCCCTTGTATGGCTGCCATATCAAAAGGAGTTCCTATGGTTGAGCCTTCGGCACTTGTACCATTATCGCCTTCAATGTAAATAATAAGGGTGTTATCCAGTTTGCCCATATCCTCAATAGATTGTATCACACGGCCAATTTCATAATCACTATAAGCAACATAGGCTGCAAATACTTCTGCCTGGCGTGCAAACATTTTTTTATCATTTGCATTCAGCGTATTCCATTTTGGCAAATCATCTGGCCACGGAGTTAATTTTGTATTTGGGGGTAAAACGCCTTTCTTTATTTGATTGGCAAAAATCATTTCACGCATTTCGTTCCAACCCATATCAAATTTTCCTTTAAACTTATCAATCCATTCTTGTGTGGGATGATGTGGGGCATGTGTTGCACCCGGAGCAAAATATACAAGGAATGGTTTTTCCGGGGTAGTAGCATTTAATTGGTTCATATAGCCAATTGCTTCGTCTGCTTCGGCGGTAATGAGGTTAAAGCCAGGATTTCCCTGAAAAGGAAATATTTGGGTGTGATCTCTAAATAACCATGGAGTCCATTGATTGGATTCGCCCCCCATGAAGCCATAAAAATAATCGAAACCCATACCACTTGGCCACTGGTCAAAAGGGCCTGATGTGCTATAGGCATAATCGGGTGTATTGTGATTTTTACCAAACCAGGATGTTGCATAACCATTTTGTTTTAATATTTCTCCTACGGAAGCATTGTTTAATCCAAGCTCTGCATCATATCCCGGGTAACCGGTAGAAAGTTCTGCAATAACACCATAACCAACCGAATGATGATTTCTTCCGGTAATTAATGCGGCTCTTGTAGGTGAACAAAGCGCTGTTGAATGAAACTGTGTATAACGCAACCCTGCAGCAGCCACACGATCCATCGCCGGGGTGGGAATTACCCCTCCAAAAGTTCCGGACACGCCGTAGCCTGCGTCATCGGTTATAATAAGCAATACATTGGGTGCCCCTTTTGGCGGCACTATTTTCGGGTTCCAATAAGGAGTTGATTCATTTACATTGATACTAATCTCACCTTTAAATGGCGGAGGTGCGTTCGGAATGGTCATTTGATCAATAGTAGTTGTAGCCTGGGGTGTACCAGGTTTTCCGGTTGTTTGTATTTGAGCATTTAACGACAACGTTGTTGTTAAAATACTGCCAATAAATAAGATTACTTTAATTGAATTAATTTTCATTGCGCCTGATGTTTATTTTGGTGAATAGTTAAATTTAGTATCTTAATGGATATAAGCCTGGCTTTTAAACCTTAAAATATTATGCTTTTTAATGCCGTAAAAATAATTGTAATGCGTTTAAAAAACAATTCTTTATTCTGGCGGGAATTCATTTCAAAAAAAACTACAAACACAATTAGGGGTTTTGCTAACGGCTAATATTCATTAAAAGTCCTGCAGCGCAGGATAAACAGTTGCATAAACACCCGTGGTATTTTTTGCGGCATTCAAATAATTAGCATGATGCTGCCGTGGTCTGTTCCTTCTAATTATTTACCTTCGCAGCCACATGACTGAAAAAATTTTAATACTCGATTTTGGTTCTCAATACACGCAGTTAATTGCAAGGGCTGTCAGGGAAGCCAATGTATATTGCGAAATAACTCCTTTCAATAAAGAAATTGTTTTTGGCCCTGAGCTAAAAGGTGTCATCCTTTCAGGTTCGCCATTTTCGGTGAATGAAGCCGATGCTCCATCGGTAGATATAAATGCAATTGCAGCAAAAGTTCCCGTGTTGGGGGTTTGTTACGGAGCCCAGTTAACCGCTAAATTATTTGGCGGCAAAGTGGAGAAAAGCGACAAAAGAGAATATGGCCGTGCAAGGCTTGAAATTGTTAAGCAAAATATTTTATTAAAAGATGTTTTGCCCCAAAGCCAGGTTTGGATGAGCCATAGCGATACTGTTAAACAATTACCTGAAGGCTTTGAAATATTAGGGACCACAGAGAGTATTCCGGTAGCTGCGTTTGTTCGTACTAATGCAGGTTGCCCATTATTTGGATTGCAATTTCATCCCGAAGTGTACCATAGTACCGAAGGAAAAACCATTCTTACAAATTTCTTAGTGGAAGTTTGTGGTTGTTCACAGGACTGGACACCGGCCCATTTTATTAATGATACCGTGGCTGCGTTAAAAGAAAAGATTGGCAATAAAAGAGTGATCATGGCCATGAGTGGTGGAGTGGACAGCACGGTAGCAGCTACCTTAATACATAAAGCCATCGGCAGTAATTTATTTGGCATTTTTGTAGACAATGGCGTATTGCGCAAAAATGAATTTGAAGATGTACTGGCAATGTATGGCCAACTTGGGCTTAATGTAAAAGGTATTGATGCCAAAGAACATTTTTACACTAAACTTGCAGGCAAAACGGACCCCGAAGAAAAGCGAAAGATCATTGGCGGCGGCTTTATTGAAATATTTGACCAGGAAGCAAAGCGAATTGAAAATATAGATTTTCTTGGTCAGGGAACTATCTATCCGGATGTAATAGAATCGGCATCAGTGCATGGCCCATCCGTTACCATAAAATCGCATCATAATGTGGGCGGTCTGCCGGCGACGATGAAGTTATCATTGGTAGAACCATTGCGTTCTTTGTTTAAAGACGAAGTAAGAAAGGTGGGTGTAGAATTGGGTCTGCCGCACGATATGCTATTTCGCCATCCGTTTCCAGGCCCTGGTTTAGGTATTAGAATTTTAGGAGATATTACACAAGAAAAGGTACAGTTATTGCAAGATGCGGATGCTATATACACCAACGGTTTAAAGAAGGCAAACCTTTATGCCAGCGTTTGGCAGGCGGGCACCATTTTACTACCGGTAAAAAGTGTTGGTGTAATGGGTGATGAAAGAACCTACGAATTTACCATTGCACTAAGGGCAGTAACTTCGGTAGACGGGATGACGGCAGATTGGGCGCATTTGCCATACGAATTTTTAGCAGATATTTCGAACGAGATCATCAACAACGTAAAGGGAATAAACAGGGTGGTATATGATATAAGTAGCAAGCCACCAGCTACTATTGAATGGGAATAGAATCTTTCGTAGCGAATGTTGGATTTCTTAATCTCCGCCTGTGCTGCTACGGACCGGTCTGATTTTTTTCAACCTTAGAAAGGCAACGAATATTGAAAGTCTAACAATTTGAAAGAAATAAGAAATCTTACATCAGGCATTAATCAGGCATTAAATTATTTCGTTATAGTGAAAATTATGGGTAAGCAAATTATTAAGCAGACACGTGGGTTTTTGATGCCGGTTATTTTATCAATCTTTTTCATCAGTTGTTTTACTTTATCAGCTACTGCACAAAACGATTCCGTACCGGCTTTAAAAACTTATCGTGTAGGCATTTTTGCACCGTTGTACCTCGATTCTATTTTTACACCAACAGGTACCATCCGGTTTACTGAAACCATTCCAAAATTTATTACACAGGGGCTTGATTTTGTTCACGGTGCCCAGATTGCATTAGACTCTATGCCCGTAGGAAAGGAAAATATTCAGGCCTATATATATGATACCAAATCGTACACCCAATCAGTTGCACAGTTGATTGACAGCAGCAAACTGGATTCCCTTGATCTTATTATCGGTGCTGTAAAAGACCCTGAATTTAAACAGTTAGCCGATTTTGCCCTGGCGAAAAAAATTCCTTTTATCTCTGCCACCTATCCTAATGATGGTGGCACCGTCGGCAACCCTTATTTAGTGGTAGTGAACAGTACCTTAAAAGCACACTGCGAGGCTATTTACAGCTACCTGCTTCAAAACCATGGTACCGATTTGATTTATTTATGCCGGCAGCCCGGTAACCAGGAAGACCTGGTGGCTTCTTATTTTACAAATTTGAATGAGCAGGACGGTAAAGCCTTGTTAGATATTCAGATTGTAAGTTTTGATAGTACTATTCCTTCACTTGCACTCAGGGAAAAATTAGACAGTAACCGCCAAAATGTAATCATTGGTGGATCGCTCGATGAAACTTTCGCCGGTAAACTTACAACTGCCTGTTATGAATTGCAGCAGTCTTATCCCATTACTTTATTGGGCATGCCCAACTGGGATAATTTTAGGGCGTTGCTAAAAAAAGATACCTATACAGATTTTCCTGTGTATGTAACTACTCCATATTTTAACAACAAATGGGATGTATTTAGCAAAATGGTAAGTACTGCTTATGCAAATAAATATAAGGGAAAGGCCGGCGATATGGTTTTTAGAGGATTTGAATGTACCTACCTATTTGTTAAACTGCTAACGAAATATCCAAACAATGTAATGGCCCACCTAAACGACAAAAGTATAAAGGTATTTTCCGAATATAATTTCAGGCCTATTTATCTTAACAAAGAAATTCACTTAACTGATTATTATGAAAACAAACATTTGTACTTCATAAAAATTTTGAATGGAACTGTTACAAAAGCCTGGTAGTTTTTGTTCCTCCTATTTTCTATATTCTAAAATGCATTAGAAAGGCTTCATGATTTATAGCCAAATTTGTATTTTCATTTTCATCACTGAACTTTTACATTTTACAATTGTTTTTTATAAATGGCCTTGAGCCGTTGGCTTAAATTCATTTGGTTAAAAAAGAATAATATGACCATGAATGATTAGCTATAACAATTATTTTAAATGAAGTTTCTTACATTGAGGTATGAAAAAAACAGCCGTTTTATTTTTCACTGCAATAACCTGTTTTGCTTTTGTAACCATCACAGAAAATTATAGCAGAGAGCCTGAATTTATTGAACCGAGCAAACAACGCTCAGGCGATGCTGCACTGGGATTTACCTATTTAACCACCGGCGATTATTTAAAAAGCGGCATACCTTTCAGTATGTTCTTTATGGCAACTCCTAAGGACACGATTAATTTTTTGCAACGCACCGGCAATAATAAAAATATCCCCTACAATTTTACAACGGTCAAGGCTCCTAATGGCGAGTTAGTGGTGGCCCCCAATTGCCTTCAATGCCATGCGCAGGTTTTTGATGGTAAACTAATTGTTGGGTTAGGTAATTCATTTAGCGACTACACCATCAATAGAGAAGGTGTTGCATTATTTGCAGAAAAATTTTTAAAAACACTTACAGGCGAGAACACAAAAAAATATGAAGCATCAAAAAATTTTATACGGTCTATAAAAGCTATTTCTCCATCGCTGGTCACCACTACAAAAGGGGTAAATTTGGCGGATGCTCTTGCCATGTTATTGGTATCGCACAGAAACCCGCAAACGCTGGAGTGGAGTGATACAAGCCTGCTAAATATGCCGGGCGAAATAATACCGACTGATGTGCCTGCCTTGTGGTTGCTAAAAAAGAAGAATGCCATGTTTTACAATGGATTTGGCCGTGGCGATTTTGGCC
Source organism: Ferruginibacter sp. (assembly GCA_041742655.1). Lineage (GTDB taxonomy): Bacteria > Bacteroidota > Bacteroidia > Chitinophagales > Chitinophagaceae > Ferruginibacter. The sequence continues at coordinate 10,377 of JBGSIG010000033.1, forward strand.
GGTTTTTAATGGCTTCTAATTTATTAACGGTAACTGATACATCAGAAGCCGTAGAGGTCGACAGCCACTTTAATGATGTATTGGCTTACATCAATTCTATACAGCCACCAAAATTTCCAAAAACCATCGACGCCTCGTTAGCAGCAAAGGGGAAAAATATTTTTTCGGTTACCTGTAAAAAATGCCATGGCAGTTATGACGAAGATGCAGCCTACCCCAACCTGCTGATACCGGAAGAAATCATTCAAACAGATTCGGCTTTGTATACTGCCAACTATAGCAATCCGCAATTTGTAAACTGGTTCAATCAAAGCTGGTTTACCACCGGCGATCATCCTGCAAAATTGGTTCCCTACCGCGGTTATATTGCTCCGCCCCTGGATGGCATTTGGATAACTGCGCCGTACCTCCACAATGGTTCTGTGCCCGATTTAGAAACATTGTTAAACAGTAAGAAAAGGCCTGTATACTGGCAGCGTGATTTCAATACATTGAGTTACAATTATGATATACCAGGCTACCATTACCAAACAAAAGATGCACCAGGCAACAGCGATGTATACAACACAACGCTAAAAGGCTTTAGCAACCAGGGACATTATTTCGGAGATAAATTATCCGATGAAGATCGCCGGGCGGTAATTGAATATTTAAAAACTTTGTAAAAAAATATCCTGAACTATGATTTATTTGAGTGGCAGGATTTCTATGAATAATTTAAATGAAGAGGAGAAACCAGTAATCTCTCAATTATAAAACAAAGACGTGAATTAAAATTAGGCTCAATCATTCCAATCACAATAATCAGATAAATCACAGTTCATTTTTTGAAACTTCAATCCACCAAAGGATATTCCGTCATCAACAACTGGCTGGCCGCAAAGGGCCATCATCCATTTTTATTCCAGGAGCAAACATGGCAGCAAATAATAGATGGTAACAGTGGTTTGGTAAATGCACCTACGGGGTGTGGTAAAACTTTCTCTGTTTTTTTAGGCGCCGTGGTAGATTTCATCAACCGGCATCCGGATAACTATCAAACTAAAACAAAAATTAATTTACAGTTAATTTGGATAACCCCGTTGCGTGCGTTGGCCAAAGATATTGGCCGCGCCATGGAAGAAGTAATACTGGAGTTAGGCATGAACTGGAAGGTGGGCATCCGTAATGGTGACACTACAATCAGCGACCGGCAAAAACAAAAAAGGCAAATGCCGGAAGTGCTTATCATCACGCCCGAAAGTTTGCATCTGATATTGGCACAAAAAAATTACCCGGATGTTTTTGCTTCATTAAAAATTTTGGCCGTAGACGAATGGCATGAACTACTGGGAAGTAAAAGAGGTGTGCAGGTAGAACTCGCCATTTCAAGAATAGTTGGATACCGAAAACTACAAACTTCGGCCATTGAGGAATTACAGAAGCCAACAATTGAAAATACCGAACCAGGTACATCAGCATCAAAGAAAAGTTCGCTCGACCAAAAACAAAAAACTGAAAACATACAATTGTCTATCTGGGGCATTTCGGCTACCATCGGCAACCTTGAACAAGCTAAAGATGTATTACTCGCTTCTTTAAATGGAGGTGGCCTGAGTGGAAAAATAATTAAAGCCATCATCAATAAAAATATTGAAATAGAATCCATCATCCCCGATGAAATAGAAAAATATCCATGGGCTGGCCATCTTGGATTAAAGCTGGTTGAAAAAGTGATTCCCATCATCAACAGTAATAAAACAACACTCATTTTTATAAACACCCGTGGCATGACGGAAAGATGGTACCAGGCGCTGTTGAACGTGGCACCTGAATTATCAGGTGCCATTGCGTTGCACCATGGAAGCATTGTACAGGAGTTAAGGTTATGGGTAGAAGATAATCTGCATACAGGAAAATTAAAAGCGGTGGTATGTACTGCCAGTTTAGATTTGGGTGTAGATTTTCGACCTGTTGATACAGTAATACAGGTTGGGTCGCCGAAAGGAGTTGCAAGATTTTTACAACGTGCAGGCAGAAGTGGCCACCAACCTGATGCCACGAGTAAAATATATTTTTTACCGACCCATTCTTTGGAATTGGTAGAAGCTGCTGCACTAAAAGAAGCCATCACCCAAACATTTATTGAAAGCAGGGAACCGATGTTACTGTGTTTTGATGTGCTGATACAATACCTGTGCACATTAGCTGTGTCAGATGGCTTTATTCCATCAGAAATTTTTGGTGAAATAAAAAATACTTACTGCTACAGCAGTATTAGGGATGAGGAATGGCAGGAATTACTTTTCTTTTTAACCTCGGGTGGTACCGCATTACAGCAATACGACGAATATAAAAAGATAGAAATAATTGACGGCCGCTATCATATTACCAACCGTCGTATTGCCATGCGCCACCGTATGCACATTGGCACCATTGTTAGCGATGCCATGATGAAAGTAAAATTTTTGAGCGGTGGTTATGTTGGTGTTATTGAGGAGTATTTTATTTCGCGGCTACTGCCCGGTGATGTATTTACTTTGGCTGGCAGAAACCTGGAATTTATCATGATAAAAGATATGACGGCAGTTGTAAAAAAATCATCTTCCAAAAAATCAATAGTGCCAAGCTGGATGGGTGGCCGCATGCCCTTAAGTGCCAACCTCGGATTCATGCTGCGAAAAACATTCGACAAAGCCTTTGAGATGAACGGGCAAAATCTCACTAAAAAAGAGGAGTTAACAGATCCTGAGCTTACCGTATTAAAACCATTGTTTGATTTGCAGGAAATACTATCGCATATTCCCAGGGAAAATGAACTGCTGATAGAACACATTGAAACCAAAGATGGGTTTCATTTATTTGTATACCCGTTTGAAGGCAGGCTTGTACACGAGGCAATGGCTGCAATATTAGCATATCGCATCAGCCGCATAACACCTATTACTTTTTCATTTGCAATGAACGATTACGGGTTCGAATTATTAAGCGACCAACCGATACCGGTAGACGATACAAATGTGTACGAATTATTTAGTTTGCAAAACCTGTTGCCTGATATTCAAAGATCGGTAAACAGTATAGAAATGGCGAAGCGAAAATTCAGGGATGTTGCGGTGATAGGCGGATTGATCTTCCAGGGCACACCGGGCGAATATGTAAAAACAAAACATCTGCAAAACAGCGCCAGCCTATTGTTTAATGTATTCACTGAATATGATCCAAAAAATATTTTACTAAGACAAGCCTACCAGGAAGTGTTAGATCAACAGATGGAAGAAGTGCGTTTGCGCATCATGTTGCAACGCATCAAAGAAGGCAGGATAGTTATAAAATTTCCAGAACACCTAACTCCTTTCTGCTTTCCATTAAAAGTGGACAGCCTTAGGGAAACCCTCTCCTCAGAAAAATTAGAAGACCGGATAAAAAAAATGCAGGCTCAGCTTGAAAAATAAATTTTCTCAAAGCTGAAGC
>JBGSIG010000034.1:0-2450 GCA_041742655.1 Ferruginibacter sp.
GAGCAACATTATTAATAGTACCGCTTGTGGTCACTTTGTTTAATCAATATTATTTAATGGATTATATCATGTTTGGTTTGGGTATAGTTTCATTAATTTATGTTGTTTCAATTGGGCTCAAAATGGAAAAAGATGCAAAAATGAAATTGTTTGCCGCAATAACTATGATGATTTTCTCCATTGTATTTTGGGCTATTTACGAACAAAATGCCGGTTCGATGAATTTATTGGCAGAACGAAATTCAAAGATGAGCTTATTGGGGATTGAACTTCCAGCCTTATCAATAAATAATTTTCTACCACCTGCCTGGGTTATCATCCTTACGCTTATGGTTGCGCCACTTTGGCCCTGGCTCAATAAAAGAGGCAAAGAACCAAGTACCCCATTAAAATTTGCCTTGTCATTTATATTTCTGGGTGCAGGCTTTTATATATTTTATTTAGGTTGCCTGGTAAATGAAAGCACCGGCATTTTACCGCTATGGCCATTTGTTTGGGGTTATTTATTTATTATTTTAGGTGAGCTTTGTTTATCTCCTATTGGCTTATCTATGGTTACAAAATTATCCCCGGCAAAAATGGTTTCCTTAATGATGGGTATATGGTTTTTTGCAACTGCCATTGGAGAATTTCTTGCAGGAAAAATTGGTTCCTTAATGAGCGTACCAAAAGAAATATTGGAAAAAAATGACCCGGTTCTTTCCTTGCCTTACTACGCTGATATTATTTTAAAGATTGGGATTGCATCCGCAGTTATTGGAGTATTGCTCATCTTCACTGTGCCATTTCTTAAAAGATGGATGGGAAATGTGAAATAAGGTTTATATAAAATTCAAATACGAATTTTTTGTTCCCAGTACCAAGCCATCGTCTGCACCCAACCATTTATTTAAAACAGTTGCATATACATTTTTAAAATCCACAGTATGTTTAAGATCACCTTCATTAAGATCGGAAAGATCCGGCATAGCATTCAACACACCTTTTTCTTTTAAACCACCACTGATAAAAAACATATTATTGGCCGTACCATGATCAGTGCCGCCACTTGCATTTTGCGATACCCTTCTTCCAAATTCACTAAAGGTCATCATCAACACATCCTGAAAACGGTTGTTCTTTTTAAGGTCGTTGGTAAAACTTTTTATGGCATCATTTAATTCGGTAAACAATCTTTTCTGCTGGTTCTGCTGGTTTACATGTGTATCAAAACTTCCTAACGAAACATAGTATACTTTGGTATTGATGTCACTCTTAATAAGCGATGCTATTGTTTTAAGATCTTTTCCTAACACAGTGGCAGGGTATGTTTCAGATGAAGGATGTAATTTGCTTTGTTGAAAAATGTATTCTGCACTGCTCAGTGTATCGCTCATTGTTTTGTACAGGTAGTCGGCTGTTGTTTCTCCCTTTTGATGATCGGCAGCAAGATCTTTAAAATATTTTTCATTGCTCGCACTGTATAATTTTCGGGGGTCTTTAAAAGCCAGGCCATTGGCATTTTCGCCCTTTAATGCAAGGCTTAAAATGTCATCAATTTCCAGCGCCTGTGTTGGCTTATCACAGCCTTTACATTGGGCATCAAGGTATCTGCCTATCCATCCTGTAGTTACATATTCGTTACTGGCGCTGGCCGTTTGCCAAATATCCATGCTTCTAAAATGAGAGCGGTCAGGATTGGGATAACCTACATTATTCAATATCCCTAAACTGCCATCATCAAACAATTCTTTTAATTCAGTAAGTGCCGGATTTAGTCCTGTTTCGTCATTGAGTTGTACTGCATTTTCTTTGCCAATGCCTAACCTTGGGCGCTCCTTATAATAAATATCATTTCGTATTGGTATTACGGTATTCAACCCATCGTTACCCCCGCTAAACTGTATCACTACAATTACCTTGTTGCCCGGTGGCACCCTCATAGGCTTTTCAAATGCCTTTAAAAATTTAGGCATCATAAAAGAAGCTGTTGCCAAAGAACCAACTTGTAAAAATTGTTTTCGTTTTATGAGCATACTTAAACTTTTTTAATTACCCGTAAGACAATGTTTTGAGTTAACAAGCGAACTCCAAATAAGGTAATAGGGTTGACCATTATTATTAAATTTCTAATAAGGTTTAAAACAAAACCTAAGTAGGAAAAACAGAACAAAGATTCAACAACCTTATTATAAACCATAAGTCAATGAAATTGCCACCTGGTAATGATATTTAAATTTTAAAACAGATTTTCGTCACGTGCTCTATTGTATTTGTTCCCCTTGACTTCTCCCCCCAGCCCCTCTGCAAAAGAGAGGCGAGTTCTAGCTTTTTACATCAGGCATTTTTTATTATTCCCGAGTTTAGAATGCTGATTGTTAAAATCAATTTTACTCTCTCAATAATTACAAACCCTGCATTTCGTTGTTTGGAGCAAAGTGCCTTTAACACAACTGATATTCCGGTGTACT
>JBGSIG010000035.1:0-6263 GCA_041742655.1 Ferruginibacter sp.
GAGGAATTTAGCAAAAAGTGTTACTGTAGAATGATACCCCAAACCCCTAAAGGGGCTATTTAGGAGCTCACATTTCAAAACTCTTCCCTACTTTGCATACGTAAAATAATTTTATAAACTTTATAATGCCCCTTTAGGGGTTTGGGGTATGAATATTATTAAGAAACATCCCGTAATTCAACTGGGATATAATTTTGTAGACGAAAAATATATTCCAACGGGAATGGATGAATACTATCTCCGTAACATCCAGAATACCGTGGATACTGTATACCGAAAATTAACTTCACAGGAAATTGAGGTGCTGGTACACAACCGCAATACGTCAGACAACTGGGATCTAATTTTTGTATCGCAGTCATTTAACGCAGAGCTGGTAAAGAACTGCAAGTTTTTTGGTTTGGTACGCATCGGCAATCTTGAACCGCTTTACCTGGAATTTCACAATCTCAGGATGTCCGTTGGCTTGTACAACAGCACCATCATCAGTTGCGATTTTGGCGACAACGTTTGTATTGATAATGTAAATTATTTAAGCCATTATGTTATTGGCAACGAAGTAATGATTGCCAACGTGAATGAAATAGCAACTACCAGCACAGCCAAATTTGGCAATGGAATCATCAGTGAAGGAGAAGCGGAAGAATCAAGAATCTGGATGGAATTGTGCAATGAGAATGGCGGACGAAAAGTAATTCCTTTTGATGGCATGTTGCCGGGCGATGCATACCTATGGAGCAAATACAGAACGGATAAAGCTCTGCTGGATAAGTTTAAAGAATTTACCCAGCAAAAATTTGATAACCGCAGGGGGTACTACGGTAAAATAGGCGACAGAACGGTAATAAAAAACTGCCGGATAATTAAGGATGTATCAATCGGTACAGATGCCTATTTAAAAGGTGCTAATAAATTAAAGAACCTTACTATCAATAGCGATATGGAACGCACATCGCAAATTGGCGAAGGCTGCGAACTGGTGAATGGTATTGTTGGCTATGGGTGCAGAATATTTTATGGCGTAAAAGCGGTAAGGTTTGTTATGGCTTCCCATTCGCAATTAAAATACGGGGCAAGATTAATCAATTCGTACCTGGGCAACAACTCTACCATATCCTGTTGCGAAGTGTTGAACTCTCTTATTTTTCCGGCACATGAGCAGCATCATAACAATTCTTTTTTGTGCGCTTCTACCGTGATGGGACAAAGCAATATCGCAGCGGGCTCTACCATTGGCAGTAACCACAATAGCCGTAGCCCGGATGGAGAAATTGTGGCCGGACGTGGCTTTTGGCCAGGCCTATGTGTAAGCCTGAAACACAATTCTAAATTTGCTTCATTTACTATTTTAGCAAAAGGAGATTATCCTGCAGAACTAAATATACCAGTCCCCTTTAGTTTAATAAGCAACGATGTTACCAACGATAAATTAGTTGTAATGCCGGGGTATTGGTTTATGTATAACATGTATGCGCTTGAGCGCAATTCGTGGAAGTATGGCGACAGGGACAGGCGAACCGATAAGATACAGCAGCTTGAATACGATTACCTGGCACCGGATACCATCAATGAATTATTCGATTCCCTGCAACTATTAAATACATTGCATCCAAATGAAGAAGATACTGCCACTATCAAAGGCTGGGAAAATACCGGGCGTGAAACGACCATCATAAAAGTGTCACAATCTATCACTTTATTTACTGAACTGATTCGCTACTATGGAACCATGCAATTGCTGCAACACTTCTTAAAAAATAAGTTTACAAATTTTGAAGATTTTAAAAAAACATTGTCGGCAAAAATACAACGAAGCCAATGGGTTAGTGTGGGCGGACAGCTGATGCAGCACGCCGAAATAGATACTTTAAAAAGAAATATCAAAAACAATAAAATAAAAAGCTGGGCAGAAGTACACAACTTCTATATTGCCGAGGGCAATAAATATTACGAATATAAATTATCCCATGCTTATACTTCTTTATTAGAAATACTGAACGCCACTCCAAGACAATTCACTGCTGATTATTTTATTAAATTATTACAGCAGGCTGTGGCAACAAGAACGTGGATGTGCAAAGGTATTTATGAGTCGAGGGCAAAAGATTATACAAATCCATTTAGAAAACTTGTGTATGAAACCAATGAAGAGATGAATATCGTGATAGGAAGGCTGGAAGAAAACTCATTTATTCAACAACAAACCGGCGAGTTGGACACATTAAAGAAGCGGGTAAAATCTGTCAGTAAAAAAATAACATCATAAAAATATCCTGGTGAAAAAAATTATTATTGCGGCTACAATGCTTATCGCAGTTACCGACATTTTTGGCCAAACGGTTGCACAAATGAAAAAAGTGTTAGATACCACATCTGACCCCATCGGCTACGTAAAATATGTTCTCAAAAAAAAGTATACAATAGATACTGTTGCTGTAATGAGCAGTACATCTTTTTTAGGCCTGGCTGACAGCCTTGCTTATAAAGGAAAACTGGGCAAAGTGTATGGCCCATGGAAAGGCGCTAAATACCTGATAAAAGTACTTGCCAAAGTACCTAATACTTTTTACCATGTAAGCCATATTTTATTAGATACTAACTTATTTAAAAAGAATTTTGCCGATTCGCTTTCAACATCAATTATTCTAAGAATAAAATCTGGCAGTAGCAGTTTTTCAGAAATGGCGAGTACCTATAGTGCGGATAGAGCCTCTGTAACAAAGGGCGGAGATTTGGGCTGGTTTGTACGTGGTGCTATGTTGCCACAATTGGATGAAGCCATCGCTACACACAAAAAAGGAGATGTTTTTAAAGTCTGGACACCGGCCGGTTTACACATTGTTACAATAACCGACAATCCTAAGAAGGACAATGGCTTTGCTTTATTGCTTAGAGTGATGCTTTAAAAAAATATTATTATTGATTAATTGCATAAACTGCATTTGATTTTTATGGACTCCAGCAAAACCCTGCCATCTCTTATTTTATATCATGAATGTTTTCCTTAGTCACCAAAATACCCCACAAGTAATTACGTGTGTGGTTTCAAAAATATTTTATAAATACTTTCAATTATTCTGTCGGCTTCCACTGATTTCAAATTCACGTACTGCATCATCAATCGAAACCTTTCTGCTAATATGTCCAATCACATCTTCCATCCCCTGCTTGCGCATAATATCCCTCGCATTGGAAAGCGCTTCCACCAGTTTCAGTTTAATTCCTTTTTTCTTTAATTGATTGGACAGTTGTAATACCATTTTTGAACCTGCTACATCAATAAAAGGAGATGCCGATAAATCAAGAATAACAAGCTGAAGGTTGCCTTCATAATTTTCGATGTTGGTATTAATTTTTTGCAATGCATCCTCTGCATTAAAATAAAGTATGGAAGACTCTACTCTTAAAATAATAATACCATCAATCAATATATTGTCTGCATGGCGCTCCATGTCTGAATAATGGGCAGTATTATCTATCCTGCCAAGTAATGCAACATGAGGGTTTGAGATACGTATTATCAATAAAACCAGGGAGATGAGTACAGCAAGCAGCACCCCATTAAGTATTCCAAATAACAGCACGCTTACAAATGCTACCATTGCTACCGCAAACTCCAGTTTGCTGAGTCGGTAAACATGTTTCAATTCTCTTATTTTAATTAAACCAGACACTGCATGCAGCACAATTACAGCCAGTATAACTTCAGGCAGGTTTTTCAATAAACCGGTAAGGAACAATAAAATTACAGCCAGGGTTACAGAACAGATAATAAGTGATAAGGGTGTTTTTGCTCCTGATTTTTCATTTACCGTAGATTGTGACAAGCCTCCTGAAATAGCATAACCACTCGAAAACGCCGCTGCAAAATTGGCAAAACCAAGGGAAAGCAATTCCTGTCTTGGGTTGATGGAATAATTATTTTTCAATGCAAAGGTTCTAGCTGCCGAAATGGTTTCAATATACCCCATCAAAAAACAGGCAAATGCCAGTTGCAGTACACCATCAATATCCTTGAGTCTTAAAGAAGGCCTGCCTAAAGAAGGCAAACCGCCGGGTATTACGCCGGTGATATGCATGCCCATTGAACCAAGTTGCGTAAACGATAAAACAATGATGGACACTATAACAACAACGAGGGAAACAGGTTTGCCAGGAAAAAATTTATCACCGGCAACAAGTAGTAACATCGCTACCACACCAAACGATAAAACTACCCAATTGGTTTCAGGCAAATGTTGAAAGAGTGAAACAATTCTGTCAAAAAACCGACCACTCCCCCCTTCAACAGCAAACAGCTTTGGCAATTGTGTAGTCATAATAGACAGTGCTGCCCCGGCTTTGAACCCGAGCAATATACTATCACTTATAAAATTTACAAGTGAACTTAACTTTAAAAGAAAGGCGATAAAACACAGTACCGCCACAACAAGTGCTGTGAGTGCGGCTATTGCTGCCCATCGTTCCAAGTCCCCGCCTGCAAGCGTAGCAACAGTTGTTCCTACCATTAATGAAATGGCAGATGTTGGCCCAACAGCAACTTGCTTAGAAGTGGTAAAGATGGCAAATAACAATCCTCCTGCAAGACAGCAATAGATACCAAAATAAGATGGAACACCAGCCAGCGTGGCGTATGCCATCGATTCAGGCAGAACAAATGATGCCAGTGTAATGCCTGCAATTAAATCTCCTTTTAATAAACCGGTATGGTATTGGGGAAGCCATTGAGTAATGGGGATATAAGATTTTAAATTCTTGCCAAGAGTATTTATTTTCATTGGACAATTTTTTTTAAGGTAATACATCTAGATGAATTAAATGCATTTTACCTTACTGGAAATTGTATTCAGGAATTTGCACAGGTATTTATTATACTTACGCAACTTTTTTTGCAACATCGAAAATCCAGTTTCCTTAGAAGACATCGGAAGTTTTAAAAACTTTCGATGTCTATCCACCTCGTAAGAAACTTATTAGTTTACATCCTTCCGCTCCTTAAGTTCTGCGATAATTCCTTCCACCATTTTTTTGGTATTTGCGTCACCCGCCTGGGCCAGTGCTTTATTAGCGTATTTTAATGCCTCTTTATAATTTGCTTCGCTGCTGAAAGCCCTTGCCATTCCCATATTGGTGGTAAACTGGTTGGGATACTTTTTATAATTTGCCCTGAATAATGCTGCGGCTTCTTTGGCTTTCTTTTCCTTCATCAACTCCAATGCATACAGGCGGATATCATTCATATTGCCATAGGGTATTGCCTCTTTCATCAATGCATCTGCCTCCGCAGTTTTTCCCATCATGTTTAATATTCTTGCTTTATCAGACAGTGTCCTGAAATTTTTTTCACCAATGTATTGTCCGCTGATGGCATAATCAGCCCATTGCAACCCCTGTTGCAGATCATAATTATTATCAGCACTCCATTCTGCAGCCTGCGCCCATGGCTTCCAGTCGAAACCTGTGGCATTTTTTAATTCATTACTAAAAATGATTGCTTGCTGTTTGTTTAAATCTGTTTCAACGGTAAAAGGGAAAATCCATTTCTCCCATGCTAAGGCTATAACAGCACCGGTTTTTGTTTCATTTAAAAATTCGAACTTCAACCACTCAACGGATTGTTCGTTTGTTTTTTGTTTAACAGTAACGCGTAATGCATCCTCCTTATCATCATAAAAAAAACTTCCCCACGAAGTACTGTTTTTTGAAAAGATCAATGTCGATTCTTCTTTACCCACCGCAATAAAAAAACCATACTTACCGGCAGGCAAAGCTTTCCCTTCCACTTTTACATCTGTACTAAATTCAATGGTAGTATTTTCATTGGCACCTGCCCGCCACGGAGCAGCTTTGCTGGTACCAAAGCCCTGATCGGTAAAACCGTAAGGCACTAATGTTCCCCAAATTTTTCCTTCTCTACCTTTTACACCCGGCCGGTCGTAGTGAATGGTTACATCTGTAAGACCGATGCGTTCTCCAACGGTGGCTTTTTTATTTTCTCCATTTGGGGGAGTGGTAAGTTGAGCCTGCAAACAATGCGGCACTAACAACAACACGATAACGGCAAGTAATATTTGTTTCATATAAATAATTTTTGTATGCTAAATGTACTATTTCATTTCGCCAAATTCACTATCCTGTGATGAATGGCACCCATTGCGGACTAAAGGAATTTGAAATGACTAGTCACGAAGCGACTTGTCATCAACTTTTGCTGAGCGCAGCATTTGCCCAAAATCTATTTTTTTAAGCATGGCATTAACGGC
>JBGSIG010000036.1:0-3829 GCA_041742655.1 Ferruginibacter sp.
AATACCAAACATTCCGTGTATAATAATCTACAATAAATGCTACATTCCGAATACTTACTTCCCCACGTGCCGAAACAGTCTTGTTTAGTTTTAGCCTTAAAAAAGATAATAAACCGCTCTAACTACCTGTCAATGTCGGCAGGAAGCTAATGCTTGAACAATATCAAACGGGGCGTGCATTTTTTTTGAACCGAAATTTTGGACTGTGCAAAAATCCTGGCAAACAGGTACAGGAATTGATGTATTTAGGTAAACACTATTTCTTAAAAAATATTTTCTACTTTAAAAATATAAAATCATGGTACTTCCTAAATATACAGATCCTGCAGTACATAATAAAACCCAGGATGAAGCAAAGGGCTATATTGATAATTTGCACGCCCAACCCATAAGCACCGGTAAAAATAAAGAAGGCGAAAAGGATGCAAGTTCGAAAAAGAGTATAACTCCGAGGGACAAGATTAAAGGTTACAAAGAAGGAACTAAAGATGACAATTTACCCGAAGATGATGACCAGGGTTACGAAGACATTGAAAATGACTTTGCCGACAACAACGTAGATACTGAAGCCTACGGGAAAGAGTTATAAATGCTTTTTTAGATTATACTGATAGTAAAAATAACGGAGTAGTTTAATTCAAAACAATAAAAATATTGCCGGCGCGGATTATTTAATTTTTGGGGATACACATAGAAAAAATGTTACAATACTTTTCTGTGAATCTGGTTTTTTTAAACCCGATCGACTCATATGGTAAGTAAAGATCACAGAAGAAAGCCAGAGGCTTTGGTATTCCAAAGCTTCTTTTTATTTAATTACCTGCCCGTTTATATTTTTAAAATAATGGAACATTCTTTGCCTCTGATAAAGCGTGGCATTAATAGAATTTACTGATAAAGGTTTGTTTTGTCTGCAGGGAAATTTTTACATCGACCCGTGGAAGCCTGTAGATAGAGCAATCATCACCCACGCCCACAGCGACCATGCCAGGCCGGGCAGCAGGTATTACCTTTGCCACCATTTCACAAAACCTTTATTGCAATTGCGCCTTGGTGAGGGCAATTACGAAAGCATCGGCTGGAAAGAAACAGTAAACATCAATGGCGTAGAAATTTCTCTGTATCCTGCTGGTCATATTATCGGGTCGGCCCAGGTAAGGGTTGAGTATAAAGGAGAAGTATGGGTGGTAAGTGGCGATTACAAAACTGAGGATGACGGGGTTAGCACTGCCTTTGAACCTGTACCATGTAATGTATTTATCACAGAGTGTACGTTTGGCTTACCCATTTATAAATGGAAAAAACAGGCCGATATTTTTAACGATATTGAACAGTGGATAAATAGCAATCATGCCGCCGGACTTACGAGTGTATTGATTGCCTATAGCCTCGGCAAGGCACAAAGAATACTGCAGCCCTTGGCAAAAACAGGCTTACCCATATTTGCACATGGAGCGGTTTTTAATGTTCACCAAACACTTACTGACAGCGGTTTTAAATTGCCTTTGGTGAAAAGGGTTACGCCAGAAACTACAAAAAACGAACTCGCTGGCAATATCATAATAGCACCGTCAGGCGCAGAAAGGTCTCCATGGATGAAAAGATTTGCGCCCTATTCGGTAGGTATCTGTAGTGGCTGGATGCAGGTGCGGGGCAATGTGCGGCGGAAGAATGCAGATGCAGGTTTTGTTTTAAGCGACCATGCCGACTGGCAAGGATTACTATCTGCCGTAAAAGCAACCGGCGCCACTAAAGTGTATTCTACCCATGGCTTTCAATCTGCTTTTGCCCGTTATCTTAACGAGCAAGGCATAGAGGCTGCGGAAGTAAAAACATACTACGGCGATATGGAGGACGAAAGCAGCAACGAAGAAATTATTAAACCGTTAGCATGAAACAATTTGCAGCATTGGTACAGTTATTGGCCACCAATACAAAAACCACCGCCAAGCTTAACGCAATACAGCACTATTTTAACACGGCTCACGAAAAAGATAAAATTTGGGTGGTGGCTTTATTTACAGGACGGCGTCCAAAAAGTTTAATAAAAACTGCGTTGCTCAGGTTATGGTGTATGGAGTTGGCAAATATGCCGCCCTGGCTTTTTGAAGAAAGTTACCATACTGTTGGCGACCTTGCTGAAACAATTGCGCTGCTTTTACCGGAACCCATTAATGAAACTACCGGCACCGCACAAACGCTTTCGTATTATTTAAACAAATTGCTTCAATTAGAAAAACAACCTGACGCAGAAAAGCAACTATTTATAACGGAAAGCTGGAAGCAGATGGATGTAACCGAAAAGTTTGTTTTTAATAAACTGATCACGGGCGGTTTTCGCATAGGCATATCTCAAAAATTAATGGTGAATGCTATTGCAAAAACAGTTGCCATATCCCCTTCGGTTATTGCCCACCGTATTAGTGGTAAATGGAACCCTGCCCAGATTAGTTTTAACGAATTGCTAAGTACAGAAAATGCCGAAGCTGATTTTTCAAAACCTTATCCATTTTATTTGGCTTATGCTTTAGACGATACTGTTTCCGCACTTGGCGAGCCGGATGCATGGCAGGCCGAATGGAAATGGGATGGCATACGTGGACAGATCATTAAGCGAAACGATGAATTGTACGTATGGAGCCGGGGCGAAGAATTGATGACGGACAAATTTCCTGAATACAAAATTTTAGAGACCCTGTTGCCAAACGGTACTGCAATAGATGGTGAAATAATCAGCTTTGATAATTCGGGCATAAATCAATCTTTTGTTCCAATGCCATTTGCCCGGCTTCAAACCCGTATTGGCAGAAAGAACATTACCAAAAAACAATTAGTAGAAGCCCCTGTTGGCTTTATTGCCTACGATTTGCTGGAATATGATGGCAGAGACATCCGGAATTTATCGCTTTTTGAAAGGCGAAATAAACTAACCGGGATCATCAACAATATTCACCTTTCGCTCCTACTTCTTTCTCCCGTTATTTCATTTGATGACTGGGAACAATTAAAAGAAATACGAACCCATTCCCGTGACAGGGGAAGCGAAGGACTTATGTTGAAGAGAAAAAATTCCATTTATGAAGTCGGAAGAAAAAGAGGTGATTGGTGGAAATGGAAGATTGGTCCACTTACAATTGATGCGGTGATGATATACGCTCAAAAGGGCCATGGGCGCCGTAGCAATCTATACACCGATTACACTTTTGCAGTAAAAGACGGAGACAAATTAGTAAGTTTCACCAAAGCCTACAGTGGACTTACCGATAAAGAATTTCTACAGATAGATGCTTTTATAAAACGAAATTCTATTGAAAAATTTGGACCGGTTCGCACTGTAAAACCTGAATTGGTTTTTGAAATTGCCTTTGAAGGCATTGCAGCAAGCAACCGCCATAAATCGGGTGTGGCATTACGCTTTCCACGCATGAGCAGGTGGCGTAAAGATAAAAAACCTGGGGAGATAAATACACTTGATGACTTAAAAGCGATTTTAAAAGAATATACAAGGGCTTAGTACAATTGGCTCGTAAAGTTTTCAAATTTAAAAAAACCATTACTGAATTGCTACAATTTTGATTGGCTACTTATTTTTTTGATGGGAGGCCTTTTTAGTATTAACTACAGCAGGGGCTTTTTTGGCGGAAGCTTTCTTTTTTACTGTAACAGGTTTGGCTGCCTTTTTTACCGGGGCTACTTTTTTTACGGCAGCACTTTTTTTGGTTACAGGTACCGATTTTGTTACCGCTTTTTTTATGGCAATCTTTGTAGCCTTTTTAGCAGTAGGTTTTTTAGATGACGAAATTTTCTCAAGTGCAGACTTCACTGACTC
>JBGSIG010000037.1:0-3510 GCA_041742655.1 Ferruginibacter sp.
TGTAAAGGCATACCTTTATAATAGTCAAAATAATTAATAATTTAAGTAATCCCCCTTTAGGGGATAGTGCATCATGATAAAAGTAGGCGAATATAATCTCTTAAAAGTAATACGGGCAGTAGATTTTGGCGTCTATCTTGACGATGGAGCGGATGGTATTTTATTACCTAAAAGATTTGTTCCAACTGCCACTGCTATTGGCGACGAACTAAAGGTTTTTTTATACCATGATGGAGAGGATAGAATTATTGCCACTACGCAGGAACCAAAAGGTATACTAGGAGATATTGTAAAAATGAGAGCTGTGACAGTTACACCGCATGGCGCATTTTTAGATATGGGATTGATGAAGGATATTTTTGTACCTAAGAGTAAACAAATATTTGATATGCGGGTGAATGGTGATTACCTGGTAAAAATTTATTTGGATGAACAAACGGGCCGCATAGCCGCTACAGAAAAACTAGAGCCTTTTTTAAGTAACGAAGAGCTAACGGTAAAAGAATTAGAAGTTGTTGATTTAATAGTTTACCGCCGCACTGATATTGGCTATGTATGTATTATCAATAACCAACACACAGGCGTTTTACACTTTAATGAAATTTACAGGAATATTGGAGTAGGGGATAAATTTAAAGGGTTTATTAAAAAAATATATCCTGTAAGCAATGATAATGACGAAAGATTTAGAATAGATGTGGCTGCAGGAAAACCAGGCTACAACAGGGTAGAAGATGAGGCGGGGAAAGTGATTCGTTTATTAAGAGAAAATAATGGCTATCTGCCTTACAACGATAAAAGTAAACCGGAAGAGATTTATGATTTTTTCGGCATGAGCAAAAAGACTTTTAAGATGACGACTGGCAATTTATATAAGGATAGAAAAATTTCTTTTGAAAAAACAGGGATTAAGCTATTGGAAGAATAGCTGTACTGTCATTGGGATTAAATTTGTAAAAGAGAAATCAATTGCAATTTGCTTTTCCTTAAAACTTTGAAAAATAATTTTAAGTAACAATGCATATTCTTATCGTAAATAACTCAGCAATACCGGCCCTGAAATATGGAGGAACCGAAAGAGTGCTTTGGTGGCTGGGAAAGATATTGGTAAAAATGGGGCATAAAATTTCTTATTTGGTAGCCAAAGGTTCCAGTTGCCCTTTTGCTGATGTATATGAACTAGATGATGCCATTCCTTTTAACAGGCAGGTTCCTGAAAGTGTAGATTTAATTCATTTGTTTATAGGGGTTAACGAAAAACCAAACAAGCCATATATTAAAACCTTAGAGGGCAATGTAAGTGAGGCTATAGATTTGGATATAAATACGGTGTTTGTGTCGCAGAATCACGCCGGTAGATATGGAAGTAAAATATTTGTACATAACTGCATTGATGTAGAAGATTACGGCAAGCCTGATTTAACTTCAAAAAGAAAATACGTTCATTTTTTAGCAGACGCCGCATGGCGAGTTAAAAATGTGAGAGGAGCCATAGAGCTGGCACGCAGGGCTGCCGTACCACTTGAGGTAATAGGCGGCGTAAGGTTTAATTTTAATATGGGAATACGCCTAACATTCGATTTCAATGCCCACTTTAATGGTATGCTAGGCGGTGAAGAAAAGAACCGGATGATAAATGGCTCTAAAGGATTGTTGTTTCCTGTTTTGTGGAATGAACCTTTTGGAATAGCATTGATTGAAAGCCTTTATTTTGGTTGCCCTGTAATTGGCACGCCTTATGGTTCTTTAACCGAACTAATTCCTAAAGAAGTTGGAGTACTTTCTTCTAAAAAAGATGACCTAGTAGAAGCAATAAAAAATATAGATTCATTTGACCCCACTACCTGCCACAAATATGTGATGGATAATTTTACTGTTGATAAAATGGCACTTCAGTATCTTGCTCTTTACGACAAAGTTTTAAATGGCGAAGTTTTAAATGCCGTTCCGCCAAAATTAATTGAGGTGCAAAAAGAGAAATTCCTGGCCTTTGATTGAGTTATCATTTCATCTTGCTTTAGGAGATATTCAAAAAATCCCGCCACCAATAACCGGAGTTTTTTATAGTTCGTAATTGCGTTTTAAAATCTACGTGCACCAAACCAAACCTTGGATGGTAGCCTTCACTCCATTCAAAATTATCCATTAGTGTCCAGGCAAAATAGCCCTTAATATTTACACCGTCTTTTTTTGCTTTAAGCATTGCCTGTAGGTGTTGCTTATAATAGTCTGTTCTTGCCGCATCGTCAATCACGCCATTTTTTATTTCATCTTTAAAAGCAGCTCCGTTCTCTGTTATCATAATTTCTTTAACCCCGCCATACAACCACATTCTTTTTATGGTTTTGTAAAAGCTGTCTGCATTAATTTCCCACCCCATTGCGGTAACAGGTACTTTCCTCGTTGCGGCTTTTACTTCAGAAGCCTGCACAATGGGTACATAACTATTATGCCTTACCGTTACCGGAAAATAGTATTGCAGGCCAATAAAATCAAAATCAAATTGCAGGCGTTCTGTGTATTTCCAGGTTTTATTTTGGAGTTGCAGTTTCTCTAAAAATTTAAATGAATCTTCTACCGGGTATCCTTTGCCCAACACCGGTTCAATAAACAGCCTGTTCATTAAAATGTCGATGCGGTTGGCAGCGGCCACGTCTTCTTTTTTATCCGAATACGGAATTATTTGCGAGCAGGAAAATGTTGTGCCAATATGGGCATGCGCCACCAGGTTTCTAATTACCCGGCCTCCTTCTGCCTGCGCCATTGCAGCGTGATGGATGGCAGGTAGAAAATTTAGTAATCCACGTTTGCCCGGTGCATGCGTACCCAGCATATAACCCAGCGAAGTAAAGCCGGCCGGCTCATTTAAAATTATCCAGTTTTTTACCTTATCGCCATAAGCCTCTGCACATACGGTTACAAAGCGGCAAAACCATTTGGTAATAAGATAATTTGTCCAGCCACCTTTTTTCTCCAACTCAAGTGGAAGATCCCAATGGTAAAGGGTTACATAGGGAGTTAGTCCCAGTGTAAGGCATTCATCAATTAGCCTATGATAAAAATTAATACCGTCTTTATTAATCTTACCGGTTCCATCCGGCAAAATTCTTGGCCATGAAATAGAAAATCTAAAAACCGAAAAGCCAAGCGCCTTCACCAGCATGAGATCATCTTTATAACGATGATAAAAATCGCAGGCAATGTTAAGTTTGGCGCCTCCTTTTATTTTGCTGCCGCTGCGTGCAAAATTATCCCAAATGCTTAGGCCTTTTCCATCAGCAGTTGCTGCTCCTTCGTTTTGCGCAGCAGCTATGGCAACACCCCACTGAAAATGGGCCCCAAAATCTTTTTCAGAAATTGTATGCAATAGTTTACTCAAAGCTGCTTAATTGTTTGGTTGTAAAATTGATGCTTTATGCACCGTGGTAATATTATGATTGTGTTAATTTTAAAGTAAGATAATTGAGTTTTTTGACTAAAGTATTTCAACACGGCTATTGCTATTGCCGA
>JBGSIG010000038.1:0-2331 GCA_041742655.1 Ferruginibacter sp.
ACAGTTTTTTACCGTAGTATATAAAGTGGCTGCCGGCGATGCGGTATTTGAAGACAATATTGCCAACATTCAGAAAGCCATTGACTTCGCAACACTAAAGAATATGCTGGGCAAATAAATTATCGGTAGTTATTAACGCTGCATAATATACCTTAACAAATTGTTGCTGGAGTTCTGCTGGTGCATGGTTTAACCTACAGTTGTGTACGAAAAAAGAAGCGGTAGAAATACAGGCGATCCAACTTTTTTCTTATTTTAATTGAGGGAGTTTCGGTATTCTTTTGGTGTATCCCCAACATGCTGTTTAAACAAACGGGTAAAATGCTGTGGATATTTGAAGCCGAATTTATAGGCGATTTCGCTTACGGATTTTTTATCACTCAGTATCTTTTCTTTAACAGTATTTATTATTTTCAACAAGAACATATTGTGGCAAACAACTCTGCCTTCACAAGCAAATGCAACTGCTTGTACCTACCAGGTAAATGGAACAGTATGTGGCTTTATTAATCGGCGGTACTAATGAAAACCCTTCAGGTTTTATTATGGCATTTACATTGCCATGAAAGATTTGTCTAAAAATTTCATTGTAACTTTAAGCTGATGGTAAAAGCCAACCAGTTCAAAAAAATAAATTCATTAACATGATAAATCAACGAACTCCCATCAGCAGAAGATCTTTTCTAAAGACTTCGGCGCTCGCCGGAGGAGGGTTGATGATAAGTTTCAGCTGGCTTAATTCCATTGCATCCGGAGCAAAAAAAACATTCGATATTCCTGGTGAGGTGGTTGAGTTGAATGGTTTTTTAAAAATCGCTGAAGATGGTACTGTTACCATCATGTCGCCCAACCCCGAAGGCGGACAAAATATAAAAACATCCATGCCAATGATTATTGCTGAGGAACTGGACGTCGACTGGAAGAGTGTTGTTGTGCTACAGGCTCCTTTAAATACAAACCTATACTCACGCCAGTTCATCGGCGGAAGCCAGGCTATTCGCACAAGTTGGAAAACCCTCCGCACGGCTGGTGCTACGGCCAGGCAAATGCTTTGCGAAGCTGCAACCCAGGCGTGGAGTGTACCGTTGGAAGAAATCACTACTGAATCTGGCATCATCTATCATAAAAAAAGCGGTAAGTCAGCCGGTTACGGAACGATGGCCGCTGCGGCTGCAAAAATCACTGTGCCGAAAGATGTTAAATTGAAATCCAAAAAAGATTTTAAAATTATAGGCACATCCAAAAGAAATGTAGATGTCTCAAAAATTGTTACCGGAAAGCCTCTTTACGGAATAGATATTCAGCGTGAAGGAATGCTTATTGCAATGATTGTACACCCGCCTGCCTTCGGTATGAAATTAAAATCTGTAAATGACAGTGCGGCGAAGGCGATGCCGGGTATTAATAATGTTTTTACAGTAAGGGTTTTTAATGATGATTACGAAAGACAATTTTTTGATACCTGTTCTTTTAACGAAGTAGTAGCGGTTGTGGGTAAAACCACCTGGCAGGTAATGAATGCTAAAAAGGCATTGAAAATAGAATGGGAACCTTTTGCTGCACAAACTATACAACGAAGTGTAAGCTTTGGTGGCCCGGCGCAGGCTGTGACCATCCCGGCAGGTTTGGAAAGTACTACTGACCATAAAGCTGAAATAGCCGAGATGGCATCAAAGCCTGGAAAGGTGGAACGTAAGGATGGCGACCCGGAAACAGCTTTTAAAAATGCGGCACGCATAATTGAGCGTACTTACAACGGGCCCTTTCTTGCACACAACTGCATGGAGCCATTGAACTTTTTTGCGCATGTTACTTCCGAAAAAGTTGAACTGGCAGGGCCGCTGCAAAAGGCGGAGCTAACCGAAAAAGCTGTATCGGCCCGAATGGGAATACCGGTAGAAAAAATTGACATTCAGTTGACCCGTTTGGGTGGTGGATTCGGCCGTAAGTCGTATGCCCACTACCTGATAGAAGCGGCACTTATTTCTCAAAAAGTAAATGCACCGGTCAAACTTATTTACATGCGGGAAGATGATATGACTTCCGGAATTTACCGGCCAATGTACAATGCAACTTTCCGTGCTGCCCTAGATGCTACTAATAACCTGGTTGCTTTCCATGTAAAAGCCGGTGGTATTCCCGTGGGACCATTGGAAGCAAACCGATTTCCTGCGGGAGCTGTAGACAATTACCTGGCGGAAAGCTGGTCTATCAATTCTAATATTACCCAGGGATCTTTCCGTGCACCAAAGAGCAATTTCATGGCTGCTGCGGAACAGTCTTTTTTAGATGAACTGGCAGAGGTAGCCGGTAAAGACCCGATAGATTTTC
>JBGSIG010000039.1:0-1505 GCA_041742655.1 Ferruginibacter sp.
GGCTTTTATCAAATTGTTCTGTTGTTTTAATATAGGTGGTTAGTAACAATATTTCTTCCATTATTTTTTGATAAGAAACAGGAGGGGATTTAATAATTTTTGGTAAATTTTTTTCAAGCTCAATCACAAGGTTATCATTTACAAAAATTATTATTCTATATTTTACTACAATATTGAAGAGCCTGTACAATTTGTAATAAGAGGCATATTTGAGAATAACTGAAGGATCAAGAACGAATTTTTTGTTCATACATTTCGTTTCTGGTTGCTGTAACTAATGCATTTATTTTTTTTTCGTCTATGATTTCTTTGCTTGATGCAATTTCACTGTCCAACATTTTATACTTTGCCGAAAGTTCATCCTGCATTAATGTTAACAAGAGCAATTTTTTTTCAGCTTCATCCATATTATCTACCTTATCCACTATCTGTCTCAATAGGGATGGCTTTTTAACTTCATGTACCAGCGCTGTCTTTTTTCTTCTATTTAAAGTTTGCATAATAAAATATTATAGAATAAAGATAAACAAATTCTACAAAATAGGATATTCCAATACCTACAGTCAACAAATGTTAATTGTATTACTACCGACATGTTTTATCCCGGAGCAAACGTTTTAAAAAGTAAAATCCGCATACAAAATTTATTATTTGTATGCGGATTTTTAAATTATAAAAAACGATCAGTATTATTAAACCGGCCTTAAAATCTAAAACCAAGGTTAACAAATACCTGCCCAGGTTTTGACTGGTCGTTTTTAAATACATCACTAAAGCCATAATTATACCCTGCATCGATAGCCAGGAATAATACATCAACACCAATGCCGCCCTGTCCGTAAAAATTAAAGGTATTGGCATTCGATTTTGTAAAATTGTTGTAATCACTTGTACCTACGTTTACAAGGAAGGATGGTACAGCACCCAGGAAAACACGTAGCCCCAAAAATTTTTGAGTTACCGATAATAAGTTAATACCCACATTAATGGGGATGTCAATATCGCTTACGCTAACGGTGTTATTTATTGTAGGTGTTTGCCCCGGCACATTAATTTCATAAATAGCGTTGTTATAGCGGGCGCCTACCTGCCAATAAAAAAAGTTTCCTTTTCTAAAGGCGAGGCCCAGCGCCCAGCCGGGAGTAGCAACCGAGCTATAATCACCAGATGCCATGCTCATTTGGTTAAAAGTAGCAGCGCCATAGGCAATGAATCCACTGAACTTTTTCTTTTTTTCTGTCGTTTGTGTTGGTTCGGGCATTTTTGCTGCAGTGTCAACCACCACGGCTGCAGTAGTGTCAACCTGGGCAACGGCAATTTTTGAGCTAAATGCAATCATCAAAAACAGCATCGATATTTTGCGAAGGGGAGTTGTTTTCATTTTTTAGTTTTTTAGTTTTTTCAAAAGTACAATAAAGTCATTAAAAATAATCTCAATAAGATATTGTTTATAGAAATTGTTTATGGATTGCATTTTAAATTTTCATTTTTAATAAATTATTTTC
>JBGSIG010000040.1:0-2649 GCA_041742655.1 Ferruginibacter sp.
ATATTTTTATATTTACCTATATCACCTGGTTTTTCAGCAAATCTTCAAACTCGTCTTTTCTGCGAATGAGTTTTGCCTTTCCGTCAACAACCATTACTTCGGCAGGTTTTAAACGGCTATTAAAATTGCTCGACATTTCGAAACCATACGCACCTGCATTATAAAAAACCAAAAAATCACCCTCCCTTACCTCGTGCAGTTTCCTGTCCCAGGCAAAAGTATCTGTCTCGCAAATATTGCCCACAATGGTATAGATCCTTTCTGCTCCTTTAGGATTGCTGATATTTTCAATATGGTGATAAGCATCGTACATCATCGGTCTTATTAGGTGATTGAACCCGCTGTTTACCCCCACGAAAAGAGCAGCCGGTGTTTGTTTAATAACATTTGCTTTTACTACAAAGTAACCACACTGGCTTACCAGATATTTACCCGGCTCAAACCAAACCTGTAATTTCCTGCCTGTCTCCTTTTCAAATTCGGCGAAAGCAATAGCAACTTTTTCTCCCAATGCGGCAACATCTGTTTCCGCATCGCCGGGCTGGTATGGCACTTTAAAACCGCTGCCTAAATCAATAAACTCAAGGTTCGGAAAATGGGTAGTAAGCTCAAACATTACTGCCAGGCCTTCTAAAAAAACATTGATGTCTTTTATTTCACTGCCGGTATGCATGTGAATGCCGGTTACATTTAATTTGGTTGTTTTTACAACCCGTTCAATGTGCCGCATCTGGTGAATAGAAATGCCAAACTTGCTGTCAATATGCCCCGTAGATATTTTAAAATTTCCACCCGCCATAATGTGTGGGTTCAGGCGTATGCATACGGGATAAGAATCGTGAAATCTATTGCCAAACTGCTCCAATATAGAAATGTTATCAATATTGATATTTACACCCAATTCTTTTACAGCAACAATCTCGTCGAAATCTACGCAATTGGGGGTATACAAAATGTCTTTTTTATCAAAGCCTGACATCAGGCCCAGCTTTACTTCGTTGATGCTTACACAGTCAAGCGATGCCCCGAGTGATTGCACATACTTTAAAATATTTACATTAGTGAGTGATTTACACGCATAAAAAAAACGGGCGTCCACGCCGGCAAAACCCTTTTGAAGTTTTTTATACTGCGCCGCTATGCGTTCTGCATGATAGATGTAAACAGGAGTGCCGAACTCATCGGCAATTTCAATTAACTGGTTGTGGGTTAGGTTTTTTGCCATGATCCTATATTTTGTTTTGGGTTTTTTGTTTTTTGTTTGGCGTGGCGTTCAATTATTATGAGCTCTCTTTTTTGCCGGTACATAAAAAAAGGTATGAAAAACATTCGTCGTCATACCTTTTTAAAATTATCTTTTTAAAATCATGATTCCGATTGTTCGTCATTGCTGTGCTTCTGCTTATCGTCTTCCTCATCCATATCGCCGGATACAGACAGAACAGTTTCTTCATCCTGTTTATACGCTTCTATAATTGCCTCCCTCAGGCTGTTGGTTTCTTCTTCCTCAAAATCAACAGGCTCGTACTGGTCAACATCTGTTATTAATACTTCGTTATCACTTTGTTCAATTTCAACCACAGCTTGTTCCGGTTCGCTGGTGTCTGCTTGTAAGTCTAATGCTGCTGCCTCTTGATTTATAACGGTCGCCTGTACCAATTCTTCCATCAACACTTCATTTATTTTTGGCAGGTCGGCAGTGCTGTTAATACCAAAGTAGTCCATAAAAGATTTCGATGTTCCATATATCAGCGGCTTACCTACCGCATCTTCATTGCGCCCGGTAATTACCACCAAATCTTTTTCTAATAATTTTTGCACGGCATAGTCACAGTTTACGCCACGAATGGCTTCCATTTCGCTTTTTGTAACAGGTTGCTTATAAGCAATGATGGCCAGTGTTTCCAGTGCTGCAGTAGATAGGCGCTTTAAAAACTTATCGCCGTTAAGCTGCGCCACTGTGGTATAAAATTCTTTCTTTGTTAAAAACTGCCAGCCGCCGCCGCTATGTTTTAATTCGAAAGCATAAAACTCAGAATTATATTTTTCATAAATACCTTCTATGGCAGCGTCAACCTGCTCCACAGTTGTTCTGTCTTCAATAAAGCCCAATGCATTATTTAGCAATTCAACCAACTCAGTATTAATAAGAGGTTTATCGCTTGCAAAAATCAACGCTTCAATATGTGGTATAATCTGTGAAAGTTCCATGCCCTATCCCTTAAAAGGGGATTGTTTTTATTTAAAATGATTACCATTAATAAGGTGTGCCTTACCTCTTTCAGAAATGTGGTTTATCCGGTAAGTGCTGCGGCACCGCTTACTATTTCTGTTAACTCAGTAGTAATGGCTGCCTGTCTTGCCCTGTTGTAACTTAATTTTAATGATTTCAACAATTCGTTGGCATTTTCACTTGCCTTATCCATAGCCGTCATACGTGCGCCCTGTTCGCTTGCATTGCCATCCAACACTGCTTTATACAATTGCGTATTTAAAATTTTAGGCATCAATTCACTAATTAATACGTCTTTGCCTGGTTCAAAAATAAAATCAGCATTTTTTTCGCCAGCCTTTTTTTGCACTTTTATTATAGGCAAAAATTGTTCAGCGATAAATATTTGTGTAGCGGCATTTTTAAATTCACTAAAC
>JBGSIG010000041.1:0-2365 GCA_041742655.1 Ferruginibacter sp.
ATGTTGCAAACTGTTGCGTACCAGTATTTTTTCACCAACATAAAAATTATGCGCAACAGCCTCCTGCATGAAATCTTCTACACGATGGTAGGGTAACAAAACAGTCAACGTTCCTTCATCTTTTAAATGATTATCCGCTACAGATAATAATTGTTGAAGCGTTAAGCTGGTATCATGCTTTGCCGAATTTTTCTTTTCATCTGCCGATTTTAAATCTCCTTCAAAAAAAGGTGGATTGCAAACAATTCCATCATATTTTTTTTCGGAGTTAAAATGTATTATGTTGTTGTTGTAAACAGAAAGCCTTTCCTTAAAATTAGATGTATCAAAATTATTTTTTGCCTGTTCGCTTGCATCATTATCAATTTCTACCGCATCAATAAAAGCAGTTGTTTTTTGGGCT
This sequence comes from Ferruginibacter sp., assembly GCA_041742655.1. Lineage (GTDB taxonomy): Bacteria > Bacteroidota > Bacteroidia > Chitinophagales > Chitinophagaceae > Ferruginibacter. The sequence goes on from JBGSIG010000041.1 coordinate 404, forward strand.
AACATCAGGCTTAACAATCCAGTGCCAGTACCTATGTCAAGGTAATGTGCTGCCGGCAACCCTTTTGCAGCAAACACTTCAGCAACAAGGGCGCCAAAAATACAGGAGTCCGTACTCACCTTCATGGCGCAAAATTGCTGGTGAACAGTAAATTGTTTGAATTGAAAAAATGAATTTGCCACAGATGAAAAGATTGATAAAGCTAAAACAGGTTATGAATTAAATGAGGCTCTCGGCGAAGGACTTATACTTAACGGTACAAAATCATTTTCCAGGAATTTGTAGTAACCCGTGATGGCAATCATGGCGGCATTATCGGTACAATATTCAAAAGCTGGTATAAAAGTTTTCCAGCCCAATTTATCACCCGTATCTTTTAGCGCATTGCGCAATCCCCGGTTGGCACTTACTCCGCCTGCAATACAAATATTGATAATGCCCGTTTCTTTTGCGGCCTTTTTTAATTTATTTAATAAAATGGTAACAATTCTATATTGTACCGAAGCACAGATGTCGGCAATATGCTCATCAATAAATTTTTTCTTTTCTTCTGGCGTAGCAATAGATGCTTCTTTGTAAACATTGCTGGTACCCGCATTTTGTAAAAAATATAGAATAGAAGTTTTCAATCCGCTAAAGCTAAAATTTAAGCCAGGTATCTGCGGCTCGGGAAATTGAAAACGTTTTGGATCGCCATCAGCAGCATACTTGTCTATTAACGGTCCACCAGGATAGGGAAGCCCTAATAACTTCGCCGTTTTATCAAACGCTTCACCGGCTGCATCATCAATGGTTTCGCCAATTACTTTCATCGAGGTGGGTGTTTCGCACAAAACTATTTGTGTATGGCCACCGCTAACCGTTAAACATAAAAATGGAAAATCAGGTTTTTCATCAGCAATTAAATTGGCCAGCACATGAGCCTGCATATGGTTTACCGCGATCAAAGGTTTATCCAATGCCAGGGCGAGTGATTTCGCAAATTGGGCACCAACCAATAAGGAACCTATCAGACCCGGAGCCTGAGTAAAGGCAATAGCGTCTATCGATGCCAGTGAGCAGCCACTGTTTTTTATAGCCGCATCTACTACCGGCACAATATTTTGCAAATGGGCTCTGCTGGCCAGTTCCGGCACCACTCCGCCATATTTTTCGTGTACGGTTTGGTTGGCTATATAATTAGATAATATCCGCCCGTCTATACAGACGGATGCCGCAGTTTCATCGCAGGAAGATTCTATCGCTAAAATGGTTACAGCCATAATGGGCTCAAAGATAATTGATACTTGTAATTTCAGCAATGGAACCATTCATGCAGGTACTCATTCTGTCTTTAAGGATGATATAGGTGAGTTTTACTCTTTTATCTTTTTGAAGGGTAAAGCCTTGTGGCAGTTCAACAGGCTGAAGCGTTGTTCCATCATCTAATTTTATTAATAAGCCGCATCCATCTAAACCTGTGGCATCGGTCACAGTTCCTTCTAATTGGTTTTTGGCAACTTTGGTATTGCTGCAAGAAAAAAACAATAAAAAGAATGGCAGAATAAAGAAAATCTTTTTCATAAAGTAAAGATTAAATGACCGTTCTGAAAATGGATTAAAGGTAGAAAGTAGGTTAGGTGATTTCGCTATTTGCTTCTTATTGCTACTACCGGATCCATTTTAGCAGCTCGTGACGCTGGGAAAATGCCAGCCAATACACCTACTACCAAACAAATAACTACCGTTCCTATTAAAAGGGGAATTGAAACAAATACAGGGAACTCGAGCAGTTTCGAAAATACTATTGTAAGTATGAAAACCAACAACAGGCCAATGGCACCCCCCATCAGGCATAGCATGGCTGCCTCCATTAAAAATTCAAATAATATACTGGAGCGTTTGGCGCCGATAGCTTTTTTCAGCCCAATCATCGGGGTTCTTTCTTTTACTGTTACAAACATGATGTTGGCAATACCAAAC
>JBGSIG010000042.1:0-12009 GCA_041742655.1 Ferruginibacter sp.
ATCAAATACAAAATGTAAAAACAAATATTCCTTTACGAAGTCACGCAAATGCGCTGATGGCTGTATAAATCTGTGTAACATTCTCCGATAAGTTTTTAGTTACAGAGATAAATATACATCTTTGATATGAGTAATCCCTAACTGGCCACCGGACAGCCTAATCTTAATATCAATGCATGCTTATTCCACCCAAACCTGCTTCTTAACAACAGCCCCTTCCACCGCTTCTGCTAAAAATTTTCTTTCATTTACAAGGTAGCCATTGCCTTTTTCACAAACGTGCACTTTTAAATTCTCAATACTATAGGGGCTGCCGTCGGGTATGTCGGCAATGTTGCTATAGCGAATATCGTAGCCATCAATGATGATGACACAACCACTGCCGATGGCTTCCATTTTATTTCCTTCGGTGATGAGCATACCGGTGTCTTCACCCAAACCAATACCAATGCAGGATGGATTAGTAGCAACCACCTGCGCCAGGCGGCCAAAGCGGCCACGTTTTTCAAAATGGCTGTCAAACACCACATCGTCCATTAAGCCAAGGCCGGTGGTTATTTTTACTTCCCCTTTTAAATGGGCCCTGCTGGCATTTCCTTCATAAATCATGGTATTGCTCATAGCCATAGCGCCTGCACTGGTGCCCGCTACTACAAAATTATTTTCATCATGATAACGTTGCAATATCAATTGCAACAATTGCGTACCTCCAAAAGTAGTCGATAATCTAAGCTGGTTACCGCCGCTAAACATCACTGCATCACACTGGCGTATTCTTTCAATAAATTCGGTATTGGCGGCATCAATACGGTTGCGAATGTTCATGATGCTTACGTCGGTACACCCTAATTTTCCAAATGCATCCAGGTAATTCTCCCCTACTTCATTGGGTATCATGGAGGCAGTGGTGATCACTTCAATTTTTGCCGCATATCCGCCACTTTCTGCTACTATGCGTTGTAAAATACCTAACTCTATAAAATTAAGGTTGCTGAGTTTTTGGAATTCCCCCTTGGCTGTTTCCGTGCCTTTATCTTCCGCACCGCCGATGGCAATTAATTTTCCCCTGGGTTGTTGCATGAATAGTTTTTTGGTGACAGTAAAATATTTATTGGTTGATCCACATTGTTTTACTGTTTAATATAATGGGTGTTACAAAAGTAACCTAAATGAATAAAACATAGTTTTATTGAGCTTTGTATTTTTTACCTTACAGTTTTTTTAAGTAACTTCCGATTTGCTCCGTATTGAAAGAAAATAACGATGGTTGAAGCACTTTATTTGATGGAGGTATAAAAACTTTTCGATAATAAATTAAACAACAATCCAAGAGCCTCAGCTATATTGAAATAATGCAGCATAAGAGATTTGAATGTAGAAATATTAATTATAAACTAACGCACAAATGAAGATTGTTGAAATTAAAATACTCAGGGGCCCTAACTACTGGAGTGTTCGGCGTACAAAACTGATACAAATGAAGCTGGACCTGCAAGAGATGGAACAGCGCCCCACCAATTTGATACCGGGCTTTAAGGATAGGTTGGCCGCCATGTTTCCTACCATGTTTTCGCACCGCTGCAGTGTTGGCACTCCGGGCGGTTTTTTTGAAAGAGTGGACGAAGGTACCTGGATGGGGCACGTGATAGAACACGTAGCGCTGGAATTACAAACCCTGGCGGGGATGGATACCGGCTTTGGCCGTACACGGGGAACCGGGCAGGAAGGAGAATATTATGTAGTGTTTAGTTATATGGAAGAAGATGCCGGCGTGTATGCTGCAAAGGCGGCCGTTAAAATTACACAGGCACTGGCAGACGATATTGCCTACAGCCTGGAGGATGATATTATGCAACTGCGGGAAATAAGGGAAGACACCCGGCTTGGGCCAAGTACCGGCTGCATTGTAGATGAAGCCGCAAAAAGAAATATTCCATTTATACGATTGAATAAACACAGCCTGGTACAGTTGGGGTATGGCGTTAATCAAAAAAGAATAAGGGCAACCATTGCCAGCACTACCAGCAATATCGCAGTGGATATTGCCTGCGATAAGGAAGAAACAAAAAATTTATTAGGTGCCGCAGAAATTCCTGTACCGAGAGGTGTTATTATCAGAAGCGAAGAAGGGTTAAAAGATGCGGTGGAAAGGCTGGGTTATCCGTTGGTGTTAAAACCAATAGATGGCAACCATGGAAAGGGTGCCACCACCAACATAATAGATTGGAATATGGCTGTGAAAGCATTGGCCGCAGCACAGGTGTATGGCCGCAGCATTATTTGTGAACGCTTTATTACCGGTTTTGATTTTAGAGTGCTGGTGATCAATAATAAATTTATCTGCGCTGCACTGCGTACACCCGCTGCCGTTACCGGGGATGGAGAACACAATATTCAATGGCTGGTAGATGAAACCAATAAAGATCCAAGGCGTGGTTATGGCCACGAAAAAGTGTTGACCTCTATTAAGCTGGACGATTTTAGCCAGCAAATGCTGGATGAAAAAAGTTATACATTAGAAACAGTTCCTCCAAAAGGCGAATTGGTTTTGCTGAAACCAACGGCTAATTTATCTACCGGTGGAACTTCTGAGGATGTTACTGATGAAGTGCATCCCGCCAATATTTTTATGTGCGAACGTATTTCTAAAATTATCGGCCTTGACATTTGTGGTATTGATATTATGGCGCCCGACTTAAGGTTACCCATCAGCGAAAATGGCGGTGCAGTGCTGGAAGTAAATGCAGCACCGGGATTTCGTATGCACATTGACCCCGCAGTTGGCATTGGCCGCAACGTGGCTGAGCCGGTAATTGATATGCTGTTCCCAAAAGGTAGCGCAGGCCGCATTCCTATCATTGCCATTACCGGTACCAATGGTAAAACAACTACCACCAGGTTAACGGCACATATTGCCAAAAGTGCGGGCTATAAAGTTGGTTATACCACCAGCGATGGCGTGTATATTCAAAACCAATTGATGATGAAAGGTGACTGCACCGGCCCCATAAGTTCCACTTTTGTTTTAAGAGATCCCACGGTTGATTTTGCAGTGCTGGAATGTGCAAGAGGCGGTATATTAAAAAATGGCCTTGCTTTTCAAAACTGTGATATTGCTATCATTACCAATGTAAGTACCGACCACATCGGGTTGGGCGGTATTGACTCACTGGAACAAATGGCAAAAGTAAAAGCGGTTGTGGCCGAAACAGTTTTTAAACATGGGTACGCCATATTAAATGCTGATGATGATTTGGTCTACGAAATTAAAAACGGGCTCGATTGCAACATTGCTTTTTTTAGCATGGATGAAAATAATCCACGCATAAAAAAACATTGCAATGACGGCGGACTTGCCACCGTATTTGAAAATGGTTATGTTACCATCATGAAAGGCACCTGGAAAATAAGGGTGGCAAAAGTTACCGAAATACCAATTACCTATGGCGGTAAAGCAGTGCATAATATCATGAATACTTTACCCGCAGTGCTGGCAGCTTATTTATACAGGGATATAAAAGTTGCTGATATAAAAGTTGCTTTAGAAACATTTGTACCATCATCTACTCAAACACCAGGCAGGCTTAATTTTTTTAAATTTAAAGAGTTTGATTTTTTAGTAGATTTTGCGCATAACCAGGCAGGCCTGCAATTGTTGTGCGATTTTGTTGGTAAACTGGAAGGTTCTCCAAAAGTGGGCATAATAAGCGGCACCGGCGATAGAAGGGACGAAGATATCCGCGATCTTGGAAGAATATCGGCTGGTTGCTTTGATGAGATTATCATTCGCCAGGATAAAAATTTACGCGGCCGTACGGCAGAAGAGATTGTTAACCTTTTGGTAGATGGCATCAACCAAACAAAAACAAAAGACATTCCGGTAACCATTATATACAACGAAAAAGAAGCCATCATGCACGCCTATAAAACTGCTACGCCCGGATCGCTTATTACAATGATGTGTGATGTGGTGGCAGAGGCTTTAGATATGATAAAAGGGCTTAAAGAAGCAGAGGACAAGCAATAACTATTGCTATGTTAAAAATAAACTGAAGTATTGATTTGTGACCCGATAGCTATCGGGTGGCGAATGAACAATGGTGAAAGATAGGCAAGTCTCTATTGCTAACTTACACTTGACTTAACACTATAACAGTTACATTCTATAAAAGTTAATAACCAGTGGTTTAGCAATTTTAGAGCCCGGTAATACCCATCGATTGCCTACAGTTTTTTAAAATCATTTTGGCTATTTTGGCTTCATCCACTACATTTGCAGTCCCATAGTAAAATTTGGGAAAATGATTGGGTTATAGTGTAATGGTAGCACTACAGATTTTGATTCTGTCCGTCTAGGTTCGAATCCTAGTAACCCAACAAGAAAGGCAATCTTAATGTAAGATTGCCTTTCTCATTTTCGCCTTAATTTTTATCTTTTTTTTAATACCTCTTTCGCTTATCTTGAGCCATTCAATCAGCCTGAAATGGAATTTTTAAAATACTTGAAATACATCATTTGCAGGTGTTAAAAGTTTTTAATATTACTTATGATCAAAAAACTTATAGGTTTTTCGTTACTTTTTCTATCGCTCCATACTGTCATCGCTCAACCAGACACTACTCAGTTTCCTTTATTACCAAAAATGATTTTTATAAGCGACACGCAACAACCCATGTTCGTAGAGAAGATATTCCTGAAATCGAACAGTAACTTGAAGGCAACTGCCGCTATATTCGATACCATTATAAAACAAAAGCCAGTGAGTGTATACATGCTGGGTGATATTGTTGCACTTGGATATGAAAATAGTAAATGGAGAAAAGTAGATTTGTTTTTAGACAGTTGCCGAAAATTAGGTATTAAGGTTAACGGCGCACTGGGCAATCATGATGTGATGGGTAGAACGAAAAAAGGTGAAAAGAATTTCTTAAAAAGATTTCCTTTGAGCGTTCGAACAGGGTATGTTTCGGTGACTGACTCTGTGGCGGTGGTGTTGCTTAACTCAAATTTTAAAAAACTTTCTGCGGCAGATATCAAAAAACAAGATGACTGGTACAAAGCAGCGCTGGCCAAACTGGATACGACAAATGCAATAAAGACAATCATCGTTTGCTGTCATCATGCGCCTTATACAAATAGTAAAATTGTAGGAAATTCTTTCCCGGTTCAACAACACTTTGTGCCGGACTATATACTTTCAAAAAAAGCAAAATTATTCATCACAGGTCACGCACATGCCTTTGAGCATTTTAAAATACAGGGAAAAGATTTTTTAGTAATTGGAGGTGGTGGCGGACTACACCAACCACTGGATACTTCAACAAATAGCCGAACCGATCTTTCGGCGAATTACAAGCCGTCATTTCATTACTTATCTGTAAAAAGAGTTGCAGAAAGTTTACTAATTGAATCACATTTTTTAAAGAATGACTTCACCCGTTTTGAGAACGGGGACGTTTTCATCGTCAATTAAAAAGTATAGGGTAACAATGATTAACGCATACTCTTAACCGCCTCATAACATCCTGCCTGCATTCGACAGTAGGCAGGTTAAAAACATTAATCCGATAGATCGGTTAATGTTTCACATGTTTGGCCCCGCTATTGGGTAAAAAAAGTAAGCATATTATTTACATAGCAGCGTAAGGCTTTGCGGCTTAAGTTAATTATTCTGATACTTTAAATGAGAAAGAATTACGACTTTTGCAAATCTATTTTAATCAATAAGTTCATTCATTAACCTAAACAGCAACAAACAAATGAAGGTTTTTAAATTTGGGGGAGCCAGTATCAACAGCATTGAAAGAATTCAAAATGTTGCAAGAATTATTCAATCTTTTAGCGGAGAAAAATTATTGATTATTATATCAGCTATGGGCAAAACTACCAATGCCCTGGAAAAGGTAGCCGAAGCTTTTTACGGGGGTAATAAGGAAGAAGCACTACAGTTGTTTCAACGAATTAAAGATGAACACATGCAGGTGTTATCGCAATTAAATCCTCAACCATTACATATATTAAATGATTTGTTTACCGAGGTAGAATGGCTGTTGCATGATAAGCCAGTACGGAATTACGACTATTATTACGACCAGATTGTGTGCTGTGGCGAATTATTAAGCACCGCAATTGTAAGTAACTATTTAAACTTTATTGATGTAAAAAACACGTGGGTTGATGTAAGAGACGTTGTGAGAACAGACGACAATTTCAGGGATGCTGTGTTGGACTGGAATTTTACGGAGCAAAAAATAAAGCAGGATATAGTACCGCTTTTTGCAACGGCAAATATTGTTTTAACACAGGGCTTTATTGGCGCTACCGACGAAAACGAAAGCACTACGCTGGGCAGAGAAGGCAGTGATTACACAGCGGCCATTTTTGCTAATATGCTGGATGCAGAAAACCAAACCATTTGGAAAGATGTGGAAGGCGTAATGAATGCAGACCCCAAACTATTTGCAGATGCACAATTTATAGCCGAATTAAGTTATACCGAAGTGATTGAGATGGCCTATTATGGTGCACAGGTCATTCATCCGAAAACGATAAAGCCCTTACAAAATAAACGTATTCCACTGCATGTGAGGTGTTTTTTAAAGCCAGCTTTACCGGGCACTATCATCAGCGATAAACCTGTACACGATCTTCCACCAATAATAGTATTAAAAACTAACCAGGTGCTGATACAATTAAAATCAAAAGATTTTTCTTTTGTAGAAGATACGCTGGTAAATAAACTGCACAGGTTGTTTACCGAAACAAAAATAAGACCGAATCTTTCGCAAAATGGCGCCATTAGTTTACTCTTCTGTGTGGATGATAAACCAGAAAAAATAGAAAAACTTGCACTGGCTGCAAGTGAATTATTTGACGTACAGATTGAAAAAGATATCGCCTTGCTTACTGTGAGACATTATGACAATAGCATTGTTGGAAGACTAACAGCTGGCCAAACTGAATTGCTTAGTCAAAAAACAAAAACAACTATACAGATTTTGATGAAGGCGAATTGATTTTTTTTGCAGATATAAAATTGGCTTAGCCGATGGAATTAAAAACTACTTTTCAATTATATAGTTCCCGTCTTTGTCCACGATTACTACAGGTAATTTTTTATTGGTTTCAAAATAATCGTAGGCTTCTTTTAGGTTGATTGCAAATTTTTGCAGCGGTTGATTTCCCTTTGTAGTTCTTGCCAGGTAGGCCAGTGACGCTTTAATATTATATTTTACCGGGAATAAATGCACCGGAATAAAATCCTGTCCATTTATTTTTGCCTGGCTTGCCAATACATATAATTCTTCTATAGGCGCATCGCTGATAGCAATGCAACCCGTAGAAACACAGTCACCATGTATATAGATATTATTACCGGGGTGCAGTGAGTCGCTCAGTATTCTATCAGAGGCATTAGGGTAATTGATACCCAAAGCTAAATGGTAATTGGAATTGGTTTTAAATTCGTTAATGTAATAAAAGCCTTCGGGTACCTGGTAGTCGCCTTCAAAGCGCTTGGGGCCCATCGAACCGCTTTGCATACATACCTTATATGACTTAAATAATTTAAAACTTTCGTTGTCCTCACCTTTTACCCAAACCTCCAGTTGCCTGTCGAACTTAAAACTTCGGATGTACAATTCATTGGGCGGCCACTGCATCTTTTTTTCCTCAAATTGCTTTTTTAAACTGTCTTCTACTTTATTGGAAATATCAGATAATTTACCCGTAGAATTTTGCAGGCTGATAAGATTACTTTGAGCAACCAAAAGATGGGTTGCCATTAATGCAAATAAAACAACAATGATATTTTTGAAAAAAACAGGTTTCATTTTATCAGAAATTGGGCGAATTTGTGAGCAAGATATAAATTATTTCTTTAAAGGAATTCCTTCACCAAAAACAATTCTCAAAATTTCAACCTTCCAAATATATGAACTTCTAAATATTTAGGTGATACTGATTACTAACATATCAACAATATGATACATTTTTTTATTATTTAAAACTATCCAATCAAACTCTTGAAAAATCCCGGGAATTATTGATGTTAATTTCTAATATTATATTTGAAGTTGACAGGCATCGCCACTGCCAGTTCAATTTTTTAGCACTTTTTCAATAATAAATCTTCCCAGTTCTTGTCCCTGTTGGGCCCCGAGATCTACAGACATACGATAATGAATTCCGCCGTATACCCGGCTAATGGATGCTTCGGCCGCCGCCTGCTGAAATGAATCGAAGTGCCGCTGCATGCCAATATATCTAAGATCGCTGGTGTCCTGAAAAGCAAATTGCTCTCCGTATAAACTTGCCAATACTACAGAAGCTGCCCCGGTTATTGTGCTATGTGCACTGGTATATTCAGGAAATGGAGGTGTTTGTAAAAAGGGCATCCAGCTTTTGTCCACCCATTCATCTATAACGGTAACTGGCCTCACCATAACACTTCTGTATTTTTCGTCCCAGCAGGCAATAAAACCATCGTATAACGCAATTGCAGTCATTAAATACCCTTTGGCAATTTTTACTACGTCTGCATTTGTTTGCCTTGCAGCTATGGCCGTAATGCCCATCCAATGGCCTCCTGGTGTTATTTTCTTATTCCCAAACATCATATGCCCGGTGTGTTCAACTACAAAAGGATTATCATCCCAATAACGGGCAATCGTTTTTTGTTCGTCCGTTAAATTTGTATTGATATTATACACCTCCATCACAGCTTTATAAAAAACGCTGTTTGTATCCCTACTGTATTTAGGAGGCCTGGGCAGCATGAACTGGGATGCAGAATCCATTGTCATTGGTTTCATTGTATTCCAGCACCATTCAACACCATCGGAGTAATCTGGCGGTGTGGGTCGCCACTTGCCGGGCTCGTTGCTGCCAAGGTATTTAGGCTTGCCTCTCGATTGCAGGTATCCGTCATCATTTGCCCTAACCATAACTACCTTTGCCACGGCCTCTCCAAATGCCACAGAACGGCTATAGGTTGAGTCATCAAGGTGGTCTTTAAAATTATCATACACCGCTGCTTCGTATTTATTAAGTGAGTCAACTGAAAAGACTTTTACATTACGTACCACCGTAAAAAAAGCTTTAGTTGCAGCAAGGGTGAAATCGTAGTTTTTCCCATTTTCAGGTTCAGGCATTTTTCCAAAACCTTTTAGTTTTTCAGCGATGGATGTGGTGCCTTCTTTAATAAACCGAATTGCTTCATACGATGCTAATGAAGAATACACATAAATTCTGGCAGCAACCGGAGGAGTAAATACATCATAAATAATAATCTGCGTAAGCATATCCTGGTTTTGATGCAGTATTTCCGCATCGGAAAGTTTTGCTGCTTTCTTTTGTTGGCAACCTGCAATTAAAAAAACCAGACAAAATAAAAAACTGATTTGGGAACTAATTTTTTTCATGTGTAAATGGCAATAAATAAGGCAATAACTTATAGCCCGGCTTTTTAATAGTGAATGATATTTTTTAAAACAATAAATGAAGGGCCTTCTTTCCATTTGGTAGCGGATTTTAAAAATGAAGGCGCTGTTGAAAAATTGCCCAATACTATATCAATTTTTCCATCCTCATCCAGGTCTTCAGCATCCATGGTCAGCCATCGGCCTGCCCTTGTACCCGGTATACTAAAAGGTTGAAAATTGAGGCCTCCTTTGTTTGCAAGGTACAAAAAACTTTCTTCAGGTTTTTTAACGTAATCGGCAAAAAAAAGAAATAGCTGCAATATCAAGATCACCATCCCCGTCAAAATCCGTGGCCATGGCTTTAAAACATCCGTGCATGGGGAAAAAATATTGTTGCTTAAAATGATTGCTACCGTCGTTCATAAAAATATATACTCCGTAATATGGTTTTAAAATGGGAGAATAGTCAGCGTTATCGCCACAGGTGTATAAAATATCAGGGTGGCCATCTTTATTAAAATCTGCTAATTCAAAATAGGTAGAGCCGAACACTGGTTGAAAACGCAAAAGCGCCTCCTGTTGAAAGTTGCCATTCCCCATATTTGTAAATAAAAAAATTCCTTCATCTCCCTGCGAAAAGAGTGCCCACATAGCAGGAAGGCCATCATGGTTTACATCGCGGATATACGCCTTAATTACGCCGGGAACATTTCGTAACACATGTCGTTCAAATTTATTAGCACCCTTATTTTCAATCCACAACAAAGACCCGGCGAGATTGCCATACTCGCAAATAAGGTAATCGATTCTTCCATCATTGTTGAAATCGGCTGACGCTAATTGAACAGGCCGGGCAAGGCTATCAATATTAAAACTACTATCTAATTGCATCTTGCCTTTTTCGTCAATATTTATTTTTTGAAGCGAGCCGTATTTTCCATTGTTGGGATTCATAACACCAATATTACAGGTTATTAACTCGTGCTGATGAATTTCTACATCTACAACAGTGCTGTTGGTATTAAAGGAATCAATTAATTGCAAATGATTGTCAAACTGAAAAATATTTTTACTGGCCATATCGGCCACCATCAATCTTCGGGGAGAAATTGTGGTGTCTATTTTTATCATGCAGGTAGTAGCGGAAAGAATATTATTATAAGGTTGTTCAACTTTAAATAGTGAATTGCTTACTTTAACTGGAAATTTCCTTTCCTGGCCTGGTAAAGAATCGGGAGAAACGGCTGTATAATAATCAAGGATGTTTTGCCAATCCTGGAAACCGGTTACCGGTTCTGCAGGATAGAACCTCTGCTTAACATGTGGATCATTTATGTCGGATGGATACTCATTAAATCCATAATAAAAAATACCAAGCCTCGGCCCCATTTGCAGGCAATACGCCATTCTCCCAGGTTTTTGCATCCAACAGTAATGGGTCGGGCAGCAAGTGGCAGGATTGACAATAGCTAGCCGCTAAAATTTTTCCTTTTGCAATATCTGCATTTGGTGTATTTTGGTGAGAGGCATTTTTCTTAAAATCATTACAGGAGAATATAAAAATTATACAACTGAGAGAAACTATACATATTAAATTGCCTGTATGTCTTTTTACGAACGCCATTATTAAAAATAAGTAATTCGGTAATGATTTAAATGGCCGTTGGTCAGAGGCTAGACGGCGGTACTCAGCCTTGGGCTTTTCTATAAATCTATCTTCCTCACCGCACCCTTAATATTAGTGATTGTTACAGATGTAGCCGGACTGTTAATGGTTAAAAATCTTGCTGACTGCGATAGAAAAGAACAGCCGTAGTAAAATTCCTGCTTCTGCATTTTGCCGCTTGCATATTTAATTTTGGCGCTACAATCATCTTGCTGCAAGGGAATAAATTTACTATTTCTTTTCAGTTCAAATATTTTTAACGGCCCACGATTTTGTGAAGCTACAATCAAATACTTACCATTTTCGCTTTTTAATTTTACCAATGCCTTTCCATCGCCGGGTATGTAAATTCCGCTTTCTAAAATTGATTGCGGAAGAAAATTACCTGCACCATCGCCTTTCAATAACAATCCATTCAAAGCGTCGTATCTTCCTACTGATACCTCTGTTCCATAGTCATTGCCATTTATTAGTACATCCAGGTTTCCGTCGCCAACAAAATCATCCACAGCCATTCCATTTAAAACGGATATTTGCGCCAGTGGCGGCAAAGGCTGCAACGTAAATTTATTATTCCCGTCATTTCTAATATAACAGGATTTTAAATTATTTGCCCTTAATATCACGGCATCTTTTAATTCCTCTTTTGTAAATACCTGGTCAAAAGCAGCTGTTGCAAAAGATTTATAATTTTGAAATTTTGACCTCATACTGATCATCTGCTTTACAATGTCATCTCGTGTTTGTGCAGGGTATTCTTTGATGGTTTCATCAAACTGGCTTGTAGGAAGGTATAAAGTTGGGAAGGCATCATAACTTCCGTTGTTATCAAAATCTTTTGCGTAAACAGAAACAGGATACTGAGTAGATGCTTTGTAAAAGGAGTTCTCGCCCATATTGCCCACTATATAATCCATATC
>JBGSIG010000043.1:0-2433 GCA_041742655.1 Ferruginibacter sp.
GGCGCTAAGTACAGTTTACAATAGAAAACTACCCCATATAGAAGTAGATAAAGAAACCGCATTACAGTACTTACGCCGACAGGAAATAAAAATATATACAGGCGTTTTAAAAGATTGGGTACTGTTAACCTACATTAACTTACCCTTAGGCTGGATAAAAATTTTACCCAATCGCATCAATAATTACTACCCCAAAGACTGGCGCATTTTTAATAAATAATGTTGCGGTTGGCGCAGTAATAAGCAAATTATTTTCAGTTATAACCATTTAGTTAGATGCAAAAAACTTCACCTATAATAGCAACCCAATTTTTTTTGATGCTATCTCAGGGCTATAAATAACAAAACAATTAAATGCATTTTGTTTCCACATTGCGGCCATACAGTATGTTAATCCAACCGCCTATAGTTGTAATGGTGCAACTAACCAACTTATTTTCTCATCTTTGCAACGAAAAAATTATAAGCATGAAGCGATTATTGATACTGTTTTTTTGTTTACCACTATTGTTGAATGCGCAAAATAATTCCTTGGCGATTGAAGGGGTTTCTCCTCATTTTTATCTGAAACATACTGTGCAGGCAAAAGAAAATTATTACAGTATTGGAAGAATTTACAATATCAGTCCAAAGGAAATTGCACCGTTTAATAATTTGCAGCTTGAAAAAGGATTGAGCGTTCACCAGGTGATAAAAATTCCGTTGATGGAAGTTAATTTTACCCAAACAGGTACTGAAGACCCCGGTGAAGTATTGGTGCCGGTTTATCATACCAATAATGGAAAGGAAGGGTTATACCGTATTGGAGTTAATTACAATAACCTTCCTTTGGCCACTTTAAAATTGTGGAATGGTATTAAAGGGGATGCAGTACCAAATGGAACAAAATTAATTGTAGGCTATTTAAAAGTGAATCAGTCACTATCGCCGCTTTCTTCCATGGCTAAAAAAATGCCGGGCGGCAGTCACACGCAAGCCCAGTCCTCTGTTAAGAACGACCCTGCAGTGGAAATTAAAGAAACGGTTAAAGTGAAAGAGGTCGTGGAAAAAGGAACCGTAGAAGAAACGGTAAAAGTGAAGGAGGTTGTTGTTGTAAAAGAAAAAGAACAAGTGCCTGTAACTGTAAAAAAAGATGCTCCCCTTGTTACTGTCGAAAAGGAAGCAGAACCTACCAATCAGGCTGTTGCAACAATGGCCTCAGCAAAAAATTTTAATGGCGGCTATTTTATAAACACTTTCAGCAAGCAGGAAAAAAAGCGTGGTGTAAAATACGAAACAGGCGCTGCCGCAATATTTAAAAGCAATAGTGGTTGGGAAGATGGAAAGTATTATTGCCTGCACAATTCCGCCACGCCCGGCACTATTATAAAAGTAACCAGCATAGCCACCGGTAAATCTATTTACGCAAAAGTACTTGACGTAATACCTGATATTAAGCAAAATACTGGCTTACTAATCCGCATCAGCAATTCTGCTGCACAGGAGCTTGGCGAAGGAGAAATAAAATTTGATTGCTCGCTGACTTATTCAAAATAATTCTACTCTCGGTTTATTACGGCATGTTGAATAGGGTTATTAAACGTGAGAGGATTTGAACCAAGGTGTAGAATTATCCAATGCAGATTTCATTATGCCCTAGAGAATGGTGTGTTGCTAAGAAATTTCAATAAAAAAAATCCTCCATATCGTGGAGGATTTTTTTTATGCAAATTGACAATATCTTATTAAGGAAATATTCCCAGTTCCGAATAAATGATGGCTACTTTATTGATGGCACTAACATAGGCGGCTGTACGCATATCCGGTATTTCTGGATTGGTTTGCCAAATGTGCATAATCTCTCTCGTTGCGGATATCATTGTTTCTTCCAGCCCGCTATGCACCAGGTCTATTTCGTCCGCACCTCTGATTATGAACTCTTTTTCCTGTGCACTTACCTTCTTGCCGCTGAGTTCTTCTATCTGGCCCAATATATGCGTATTCACATTTTCAGAAAAACGCTTTTCCAAACGGCCATAGCGCACATGGCTAAGATTTTTCAGCCATTCAAAATAACTTACAGTCACACCACCCGCATTTAGATACATGTCCGGCACAACTAAAATTCCTTTTTTTATAAATATATCGTCCGCTTCGGGAGTGCATGGGCCATTGGCCGCTTCACCAATTATTTTCGCTTTTATTCGGGGGGCATTTTCGGCATTTATCACATTTTCTAATGCAGCCGGAATTAAAATGTCACAGTCCAGTTCCAGCGCTTCGTTGGTATTGGCAATAGTTTTTCCACCCGGAAAATTTGTAATGGATCCCGTCTTATCTCTAAATTGGATCAACTCCTCTTCATTAAGGCCATTTTCATTATAAACCGCACCATCGTGTTCAGCAATTGCAATCACTTTTGCCCCATGCTCTCTGAAAAATTTAGCACTATGA
>JBGSIG010000044.1:0-7128 GCA_041742655.1 Ferruginibacter sp.
TAATTAAAGCCCTTGGGCAAAATAAAACCGTACTGTTTTCTTCGCATATTTTGCAGGAGGTGCAAGCAATTTGTGACAGGGTAATCATCATCAATAAAGGTAATATTGTAGCAGACGATACTTTAACCAACCTTCAAAAAGGGAAAAATGATGAACATATTGTGTTAGTGCAGTTTAAGGAAAATGTTTCAGCAGAAACCATGCAGCAACTAATAGGGATCACTACTATTGAGAAGACGGAAGGACCAGGTTATAGAATACACACCGCAAACCCCGAAAGTATAAGAAAGCAATTATTAGAATTGAGTTTGAAAAATAACCTTAACATTGTTTCTTTGCAAAGTGAAAATAATAGTTTAGAGGACGTATTTAGAAGTTTAACATCATCAAATAATTAATAATAAACAAATCAACAAAACTATGAGTTACATCGCAAGTATTTATGCCCGTCAAATTTTAGACAGCCGTGGAAATCCTACCATTGAAGTAGATGTATTAACAGAAAATGAAAAATTAGGAAGAGCAGCCGTGCCGAGTGGCGCAAGTACTGGTATTCATGAAGCTGTTGAGCTAAGAGATAATAACAAAAAATTGTACGGGGGCAAGGGCGTGCTGAAGGCCGTAAAAAATGTAAATACCACTATTGCAGAAAATTTATTAGGATGGGATATTGCTGATCAAACCGGTATTGATGCAGCAATGATTGCGTTAGATGGTACGCCCAACAAGGGGAAATTAGGAGCCAATGCAATACTTGCAGTAAGTATGGCTGTTGCAAAGGCTGCCGCTTTGGAAGCAAACCTTCCTTTATACCGATACATAGGCGGTACCAATGCAAAGGTTTTACCTATACCGATGATGAACATTCTAAATGGTGGTTCGCATGCCGACAATAAAATAGATTTCCAGGAATTTATGGTAATGCCCGTTGGTGCTTCTTCATTTAGCGAAGGGCTGCAATGGGGTGTAGATATTTTCCACGCTTTAAAAACAGTATTGAAAAAAAAGGGCTATAGTACCAACGTAGGTGACGAAGGCGGCTTTGCTCCAAACATTCAAAGTAATGAGGAAGCGATTGAAACTGTGATGACAGCAATAACTGCTGCAGGATATAAGGCCGGTTCACAAATTGGTATTGCATTGGATCCCGCAGTTAGTGAAATGTACGATAAAACAAAAAAAGTATATGATTTTCATAAAAGTGATGGCAAAAAATTGAGCAGCGAGAAAATGGTTGATTTTTGGGCTAATTGGGTAAAACAATATCCCATCATTTCCATTGAAGATGGCATGGCTGAAGATGATTGGAAAGGCTGGAAATTGATGACAGATGTTCTAGGTAAAAAAATTCAGTTGGTTGGTGATGATTTATTTGTAACAAATGTAAACCGCTTGGAAAGGGGTATTAAAGACGGTGTAGCGAATGGATTACTGGTAAAGGTGAACCAGATAGGTTCCATTACCGAAACCATTAATGCAGTAAGTATGGCACAGCAAAATGGTTACAACACTATTATGAGCCACAGAAGCGGAGAAACAGAAGATACTACTATTGCCGATCTGGCCGTCGCCCTCAACTGTGGACAGATAAAAACCGGCTCTGCTTCAAGAACTGACCGGATAGCTAAATACAATCAATTGATCCGCATTGAAGAAATGTTGGCTGACTCGGCTATTTATCCAAACGGAAAGATTAAATTTGGTAAGTCCTGAAAGATTTCCCTTAAGGAAATTATAATGATAATTAGCTGATGGAAAATAATACAAGAAATATAAACTTTTCCAAACCACCTAAAGAACAGGGAGCATTTGGAAGAGTTTTGTGGTTTAAAAATAAATATCTGCTTGCTGGGGTATTCTTTGTTGTGTGGATGTTTTTTTTTGATCCCCGGGATTGGGGCGTGGCATTTGAAAAGAATGCCAAGTTAAGGGAATTGCAAAAAAGTGAGTTGCACCTGACGGAAATCATAAAGGAAACGAAAGAACAGTTGGGGCAGTTGAAAAACAATGCTCAAACAATTGAAAAGTATGCCAGGGAAAAGTATCTTATGAAAAAAGACAATGAAGACTTGTTTATTGTCTCAACATCAGATGCAGGTAAATAATCAGTGTACCTCATGCAATAATGAACGAAAACAGCCGTTTACTATGGTGGATATTGATATTTAATTTTTAAACAGCAATTTAACTTTGCCTATGCACAGCTTTACACCTGATGATCTCATTCAGTATGTTTACAATGAGACTTCATTACAAAAAACAGCAGCAATCAAAGCTGCACTTCAGACTGACTGGAGTTTTCGTGAAAAATACAATGAAATAGTATCTGCCCACAAATGCCTTGAAAAGGTTAGCCTTTCTCCCCGGAAAATGGCAGTAGATAATATTTTAGACTATGCCGAAAAATCGGTACTTCGCCAAACTACACAGGTTTAATACCATCTGATTTTTTTTAACCTAATTTTGTCCCGTTAATTTTACGGGACTTTTTTATGACCAAAAAGGAGAGATACCAGTTTTTTATCGATTATTTTATTGCCCATGCTCCCGATGCTGAAACAGAATTGATTTACGACAATCCTTTTCATTTAATAGTAGCTGTAATTCTTTCTGCCCAATGTACAGACAAACGGGTAAATATGACCACGCCTGCCATTTTTAGCCGTTACCCAACAGTTGAAGCCCTGGCCAAGGCAACTTTTGATGAGTTGTTTCAGCTGATAAAAAGTATTTCATATCCTAACAATAAGACCAAACATCTTATTGGAATGGCTGCTATGCTTCTGGAAAAATTTGAAGGCAAAGTACCAATGACTGTAGATGAACTAATATTATTACCGGGAGTTGGAAGAAAAACTGCCAATGTAATTACATCGGTTATAGATAAACAACCGAACATGGCTGTGGACACACATGTTTTTAGAGTAAGTGCCAGGCTTGGATTAACTACCAATGCCAGGACACCACTTGCTACGGAGAAACAATTGATAAAAAACATCCCTGGAAAATTCGTTCACAAAGCGCACCATTGGTTAATACTTCATGGAAGATACGTGTGTACTGCAAGAAATCCTAAGTGCAGCGTTTGTGAATTAAAAACGATCTGTAAATTTTATAACAACAATAATCGAAATTCAAAAATATAAATGAATAATTATCGTTTACAATAATTATCATTTAATTTGTATATATATTGAAAGTAAATATTATTAATAGTGTGTTGATCTTAATAATAAATTACATCCTGACTGAATGAAAAAAATAGCTCCCCTAATAATTACGGTTTTATTGTTTATTGCACCCCCGCAAAAAGTTATTGCACAATATTATTTTTATGATAACAACAGTTATTATCCCGATGTAATGTTCGAAATTGGCCTATCTGGCGGCGTTATGAATTGCCTGACAGATATTGGAGGCACCCAGGGAATAGGCAAGCCTTTTGTAAAAGACCTCAACATAGGTAATACCCAATTTAACGGAGGAGCTTACTTTAGTGCCACTTATAGGGAAGCTGTGTCGCTATCGGTGCAGGCAACTTTTGGCCAGGTAAAAGCATACGACAGCATCCTGGAAGCTGTTCAGTCAACCACGCCACGATACAATCGTAATCTTAGTTTTACAAGTAAAATAACTGAATATTCCGTGGTTGCAGAATTTTACCCGGTTTTTATATTTGTTAACTGGGATGCAAGGGAAGATTACCCCCCGGATTTTTCGCCTTATCTACTTGCCGGCGTTGGTTTTTTCTCATATAACCCTCAAACAGTATTGAATGGGAAAAAGGTTGATTTGCAACCGCTAAGTACCGAAGGACAAGGCTTTTCGGAATATCCTGATAGAAAACCATATAAATTAAAGCAAACAAATTTTCCGATTGGTGTTGGACTGAAATATGATTTGTCTTCCGACTTAAATTTACGGGCGGAATTTGTATACCGCATAATAGCAACAGACTACCTAGATGATTTGAGCACCCGGTATATAAATCCGTCAGTATTCCCCAATCATTTTAGTGGTAGCCAATTAACAGATGCTGTGGCATTAAATGATAGACGAAGAAGTAGTCCTGAATATCCCATCAGCCCTGTTGGCGGCCAAATTCGCGGAAATCCTTCTAACAACGATGCTTATTTTTCGTTCAACTTAAAATTGGGCTTCAGTTTTGGAAGAAAGAAAATTAAACCGAATTAGTAGTTTCAGTAGACGCCTATTTTTCCCGTACTCAAGTTTTATAGTTAGGATTTAACATTCTACAGGTACTATCGATAGATTCGTTCAATCGCACCTTTATATTTCTCCATAATCACTTTGCGTTTAAGCTTTAGGGTAGGTGTAAGCTCACCACTATCAATTGTCCACTCAGCAGGTAAGAGCTCAAAACGTTTTACCTGCTCTACGTGATTAAAAAATTCATTAAAACTATCAATCAGTCTTCTATACAAGTCTAGCACTTGGGGGTTATGAATAGCATCGTCATTAGTAGTAAAGCTGATATTTTGTTCACGCATCCATTCCCTTAAGGTAATCATCGACGGAACAATTAAAGCTCCTACAAATTTTTGTTCCGCTCCTACAATCATCATTTGTTCAACAAAAGGAGATTCCTTCATTTTATTTTCTATTGGCTGAGGTGCTACGTACTTTCCGCCACTTGTTTTAAAAAGTTCTTTCTTCCTATCTGTAATCTTTAAAAATTTCCCTTCTTCAAAAACCCCAATGTCACCAGTGTGCAGCCAGCCATCAACTATGGTTTCTGCTGTCAAGTCGGGCCGGTTATAATAGCCGAGCATAACACTGGGGCCTTTTACGCATATTTCTCCATCCGCCTCCAGCTTTACATCCTGCCCCAGTAATACAGGCCCAACGGTGCCAAATTTACATCCTCCTTTGTACTGACAGTTTACACTAATTACCGGGCTATTTTCTGTTGGCCCATACCCCTCATAGATTGGAATTTTTGCGGCCGTAAAAATTCTTATTAACCTTACCTGGCAGGCTGCACCTCCGGTTATTATAAGCTCAACATTGTTACCAAGGCCCTCTCTCCATTTACTAAAAATCAGCTTATTGGCCAGTGCCAACTGAATATTATACCATGCCCCTTTGTGTTTCCGGTTGTCGTAATCGTTACCGAGTGCAACTGCCCAGTCAAATAATTTTCTTTTCACTCCCTTTAGTTCTGCCCCTTTGGCCATTATTTTTTCGTACACTTTTTCCAACAAACGAGGTACGGTACAAAATAAGTTTGGCTTTACTTCTTTTAGATTTTCTGCAATAGTTTCAAGGCCCTCGGCATAATAAATTGATATGCCGCTCAATATATATATATAGGAAACCATTCTTTCAAAAATATGATTGAGTGGTAAAAAGCTTAGTGCTCTTGCAGTAACATTGTCGTTAAACGGGAAAGTTTTTTTTGAATTCATTACATTACTTACAATATTGCGATGGCTCAACATAACCCCTTTAGGCGTACCAGTAGTACCTGATGTATAAATAATAGTGGCGCAGTGGTCGGGTAAAATGGATTTTTTTATTTGTTCCAGTCTGGAGCTATTCACAGTTTCAACAGGCACCAGTATTTTTTGCCAATAATCAACGCCCGGCTGGTTATCGAAGCTATAAACATTGTGCAATGTGGGCACCTTGCCACGAATGATTTCGACCTTCGATAAAATGTCCTCGCCACTTATAAAGGCCAGCTTTACCGACGCATCGTTAAAAATAAATTCTAGTTCATTAACATTAGTAGTAGGGTAAACAGGGCAAAGCAACACGCCAATCTGCTGACATGCCATATCCAGGATAAGCCACTCAGGTCTGTTTTTACTAATCAATGCAATTTTATCCTGGTTTTCTACCTGCATGTTATTTCCGCTAAGCCCAAGATGAAGTAACCCCACACTTAATTGATCTACGAGTGTTTTTACATCAGCGGTACTAAATAATTTCCAGTTATTGGTTTCCTTACCAGCTAACATATCAGCTTTGGGGAATTGATCTAACTGGTATTGAAGTAAATCAAATATTCTTGACTTTTCGTTTATCATATGCAATCGTTAACAATACAAAAAAAGTATTTAACTTTTATTTTTCAGTTTCTCGTACTCTTTTTCTTCCAGGTCTTTTTTACCGCCGCCATAGGCATTTAAATACTGAAAAAGCAATCCGATTCCCCACCCAAACATCGGCCATATTGGCCACGGCATATCGCGGTTTTCACCCTTGCTTCCCGCAGTAAACCACCAAATGAACCACAAAAATGCATTTACCACAAAATATGCAGCCAGGCTGCGCTGAAAAGCAGCTCTTTTTTTTGCTTTACGCCAAAGCTCTTCATCTCGTTGATCGTTCATAACTATAATTTTATATAAACCTAAGTTAATGAAAATAACCCATCCTGGAGCGTTCCCTTTTTCAAAACAAGGCAAAAAAATTACCGGCACTTTATTGAACCGCCTACGAGTTAGTACTTTGCGCCAATATCAAACAAGCGCCAAATTAAGGGTGGAAATTAATATCTATAATACTCTCCGGAAGGTAATTTAAAGATGCGGCCTTTCTGAAAACGACTAAACTCATTGTAATCGGCTGAATGAGTAATTGTCCAGTTTTGGTAAGCAGCTAAATTCTGTACCGAACCAAATATCCATTGGTTGTAAGCCTCAAACATTCCATCTTCTAATAATTGCTTATGGAAATCAAATAATCTAAAGGGGAATTTCGCTGCGTAGTTCTGGTACCAATCCAATATAAAACGTGTTCTTATCATTGTAAGAGATTCGGCATTAATACCAGCGGCGGCAACGGAGCTCTGCTTATTCATTGTTTCTATAAATGCAGTAGTAAATTTATTCTTGCTGGTGTTTTCCTTTGCAATATCAATGTCCGCAAAAAGTTTTTTATAATTTTCTAACAGGATGGCTTTTATTTCTGTAGTGCGTGTATTAAGTGGATCCATATCTACAAATATCTCACCGTACAAAATACACCACACCTTTTCTTGCACAAGGTTATAATACTTACTGGCGTTGTAATAATTTTTAGGATAATTAGGATCCGTCTCAATGCCTTTCTCCCACTGGTTTATAGCCGAATTATCTTTTTGTTCCCACAACAATACAC
>JBGSIG010000045.1:0-2334 GCA_041742655.1 Ferruginibacter sp.
CTATTGGCACATAGAATTAAAAAATTAACCTACAACTGTCCTGAATGTGCTATCAAAACGGTGGCAGAAAGTTATTTCCTGCTAAACTCATTTTCCACCACAAAAGACCTGTACAAAAATTGCGTTAACAGGGCAATGCAGTCTCTTAACCTTAGGCTCAACAATGATTTTGGTTTTGGTGAAGTAACTGTAAATGATCACATGTGGATAGTAGACAGCAAGAAACATCCAGAATATGATGCACACCGGCAGGCATTTCTTCAAATGAGCGAAATATTGTTTGCTATGAATGCCAACGAACCCATCGCTGACGCCAGGGAACAATTAAAACCAGTGATTGGCTACTTTGAAAGCATCAAAAAAAATTATACATCTACCAGCAAGCACGATAGAAAGATGCGGTACGCCAGTTTTTTTAACCTTGCGGTGTTATATTATTACTTAGATGATCCGAAGATGATGATGAAAGAAGCCAACGGCCTGGTGCTAAATGATTATGATACCAGGGATGGCAAGGCATTTGTACAGTCAGCAACCTGGTTAAAAAACATGTTCGAGGAGAGCAATATTTATTCCCGCCATTTTTCTATTGACCCTGGCACTTTTAAGGGGCCGTACGAAAATAATGCGAATACATTCAACCGCCCGGCAAATTAGGCAGAGATGCCATCCACAAAATACATATCAATCATACCCTTGTTCTTGGCTTCCATTTTGCCGCGATGCGTGCAATCGAATTTATCTTTTACCAACTCGTAAGTGGCTCCACTTATATTCACCTTTCCTACTTCCCCACCCGACTCCATACGTGATGCAATGTTTACCGTATCTCCCCAAATATCGTAAGCGAATTTTTTTATGCCTACAATGCCAGCCACAATTGGGCCAGAATGCACGCCGATACGAATTTCATAATAAGGCTGATTTAATTGTTGCCTTTCATTTTTATCCTGCTTCATAAATTCCTGTATCTCCAGCGCCGCCAATACTACATCGGTTGGGTTGGTAATATTTTCATGAGGCAATCCGCCTGCGCACATGTATGCATCACCGATAGTTTTTATTTTTTCTACACCATGCTTCTGTACAATCTGGTCGAATGCACTGAAGTAATAATTAATTTCCGCCACTAATTTTTCAGGACTTAATTTTTCGGCCACCATGGTAAAATTCTTAAAATCAGAAAAAAGAACGGTGACCATTTTATAACTTTTGGCAGCAGCCTAACCAGTCTCTTTTAATTCTTCCGCGGTTTCGGCCGGTAATATATTCAGCAATAGTTCATCAGATTTTTGCTTTTCTTTTTCAATCAATTTATTCCTTAATTCAAGTTGATTTTCCTGCCGTGCATTCTCCGATTTAAAGTAAAACACAATCAAAAAAAGAATGATGAACATCGTTATATGATTGGTAATAAATAAATTTTCGCCGTTAGGCATAAATAAAAATGGCTTCATTACGGTAAAGGAATATTTACACAAGGCAAAACACACCCCGTTTGCTATAAAGTAAAAAACTACAATAAACTTATTTCTAAAAAACAACATGGAAGTAATACTACCCACCACAAGGATGTATTCCGCTGCGTCAACAACGCCATGCGAAATGGCAAAAAAAGAATAGCATAAAATATTATAGATGTTGAAAAAATGACAAGCCGCAAGGTACCTGTGAAAATGGTTAAGCAACAGCACTATCGCCATGGCTACTACCCCCTGGAAGCTTTCTATAAAAACAAGCCGCTCCGTTTGGCGCAAATACATTAAACAATAAATAGAAAGGATGATAAAGGCCATGGCCGCAATGCCATTCAGCAGCCGGGTACGTTTTTTTTCCCAGGCAGATTGTTTATCTGTAATGCCAATGGTGATGATGGATGTCCAAAACTTTATCGCCTGTTGAAAAACATAATTTTTGGCTGGCTTTATTGATAGTGGCTTCTCCCTGACTTCCATTTTATAGCTTGCAGTTTCCGTTTAAAGGTA
The DNA here is from genome assembly GCA_041742655.1 of Ferruginibacter sp. Classification (GTDB taxonomy): domain Bacteria; phylum Bacteroidota; class Bacteroidia; order Chitinophagales; family Chitinophagaceae; genus Ferruginibacter. The sequence continues at coordinate 1,986 of JBGSIG010000045.1, forward strand.
TAGATTATTCTCCTGCTTTTATCCGCCAAAAATATAGCTTCCCTCCATTAAATGCCTAATTGAGTTTTCCAGTAGGTGTTAAGAAAAATATTATTTGGGTCCATTCTTTTCCTAAGGGCCTTAAAATTATTCCATTTAGGGTATTGCTGTTGAAGATAGGCAGCGCCCTGGTTGCCCGTTGCCGGTGCAAGCCATTTGCCCCAGTGTAAACGAAAAGGAATATTATTCTTTTGTACAAGATCCCAAAATTGCTGGTAATAATCCATTGGCTGCAATGTGTTGGACAGCCACCACATGATACTGATCCGAATAGAATGTTGTCCATAGCCAGGACTCATCCAAAAATTGC
>JBGSIG010000046.1:0-4599 GCA_041742655.1 Ferruginibacter sp.
AAGAACCTGTAATCAATTTTATTTTTTTAAAATTAAAATGTTCAATGTATGCAGCAACCAAACTATGTAGGTTTAAAAAATCATTTTTTTTCTTTGTGGATCATCGCAACGCTGTTTTGCAGCAGTTGTTACAGTTACCGCGTAGCCACACAGGCACAGCCTGGAACCGAGGCTTCTGAAACAAAAACAGCTCATTCATTTTTTTGGGGCCTTGTGCAAAAGCCTGGCCTAATTCATACGCCCATTTGTGATTCACTTGGCGTAAATGGCGTGGCAGAAGTAACGGTAAAAAATAATTTTGGATATTCTTTTATTACTGTTGTTACCCTTGGCATTTGGAGCCCGATGAAAATAGAATGGAAATGCAGTAAGCCCTGCAAAAAATCTGAAACGCTCTAAAATAAAAATTTTATGAAAAAAATTAAAACCGGTCAACAGGAGTGGGAAAACAAACACGAAATTTTTACTGAAAAGATCAGTGCTTTTTATATTGTTGGCAACGAACCGGCACTTGGTGCTTTGGATGGCTATAACGATACCACCAGGGGATTGCAAAGTATTATCCAGGAAGCAATACACGCCGGTTTGCCATTGAGGTGTATTGGCGCAGGCTGGTCGTGGACAAAAATTACAACAGCCAAAGATGCCATCATGATAGATACTAAGCCACTCAATACAACTTTGAGTCTCTCGGCACAAAGCGTGGTGTCTGGCTACACCGGCGATATAAAAAAATTACTTTTTGCGCAATGTGGCAACGGTGTATGGGAGCTTAGTAAAGAGCTTAGAGAAAAAAATCTGTCGTTGAAAACTTCGGGTGCCAGTAATGGGCAAACCATTGCCGGGGTAATTGCTACCGGGGCGCACGGCTCTAGTATAGATGTAGGCGCAGTGCAGGATTTTGTTGTAGGGTTGCACATAATTCTGGGGCCCAACAGGCATATATGGCTTGAAAGAAAATCGAGCCCAGTAGTAACAGATTCCTTCGTTCAAAAGCTACAGACAGAGCTGGTGCAGGATGATGATTTATTCAACGCAGCGCTGGTAAGTTTTGGAAGTTTTGGAATTATTCACGGCGTGTTGGTCGAGTCTGAAGAGCTTTTTTTGTTGGAAACATATTTGCGTAAAATGCCTTACGATGATGTACTCAAAAACTTAATGGCGACGCTCGATTTTAGCAACGCACAATTCCCGAATGGCAATGAGCGGCCATTTCATTTTGCCGTGGGTATTAATCCGTATGATATTGAAAGTGGCGTACATGTACACTCGTTTTACAAAAGGCCTTACCGCGAAAATTACCCTAAGCCTGTGCCCAATGATGACGGTATTGGCCCGGGTGATGATGCTCCCTGCTTTCTGGGTAAAATTACAAATGCTTTGCCGGGCATTGTGCCCTTAGTTGTAAATAAAGTGATGGCAGGTGCTTACAAGCCTTTTGAAAAACAATTTGGCACCTTGGGCGAAATTTTTAATAACACTTCACTTCATGGAAAATTATACAGCGCTGCAATAGGAATTCCACTCGACCAGGTAAGCAGGGTTACAGAGTTGCTGCTGGATATTAATAAAACCCATGGCCCCTTCGCTGGCCTTTTTGCTTACCGGTTTGTTAAAAAATCAAAAGCTACACTGGCATTTACACGTTATGATTCTACCTGTATTTTAGAACTGGATGCAGCTTATTCTGATGCTACCACCAATTTTTACCACGAAGTATGGAAACGGCTTGACGAAGAGCAAATACCCTACACGTTTCACTGGGGTAAAATGAATGAACAGGATTTTAGCAGGATATCCCGTGCATATGGTGGGGACGCAGAAGCGTGGATTGCTGCCAGGAATACGTTGCTGGATGCTGACAGCCTAAAAGTTTTTACCAATCCGCTTTTGCAGCAATGGGGGCTTGATAAAGTTTTATAACACTAATAATATGTCATGAATTATTAAACACTAATTACACGAATTAATATCATTTATTTTTCTTCGTTCTTGCAGTCCTATCTTTCGGATAGTGCAAACAATTCGTACTATCATTTAATTTAACTGTTATCTATTATGCGTTGTTTACTGTTAATTTCAATTTTCAATTTTATAATCTTACCTGTGCATTCTCAATCCACAGAAAATATTATTAGTGAATTAAAATCAATCAATAAATCCGTTATAGAAATCCCCTGCTCCGCAGATAACACGCCGGTTATATCAAATCGTGCCATGAATGTTTTTTTGGCAAACAAAGTGGGCTATCTTTCAGAAAGCACAGACCTTTCTTTTTATACAAATTATGTAACCTTTAATTCGGCTGATGGAAAATTTACCGTAAATCATAACTTTCAGAAAGCAACCGGTATTGATGAACCGATAAAAAAATTGTTTAGTGTAGGTGCATACGCCAATATTGCTAACAGTTTTGGGGCTGATTTTCTGGATAAAAAATTTGAGAACGAATTGGGTCTTACGGTAAGTTATAAATGGATCGGCAAAGTAAAAACCCGTTTGACAACTTGTGCTGCAACTTCAAAAGCAGGCAATCAACAAAAGCAAATGGATGCCTTGCGGGCTTCCATTGTAGGTTCACTGGAAATCGAGATTAATAAAAAAATAAATGAGTTTAAACTGACTATTGATGCTGTTGGCAGCGAAGAGATTCCAGGCCAGTTTGCAGATTCGGCGAAAGCGCTGATGTTGCGGAATTTTTATGAAGACCTTAATGAAGAGTATTCAGAAAAGTTTGCGACTGTGCAGGCAGCTACGCTGACCAAATCAAATAATTTTAAATTAATAACTGCCGGCTGGACAAATCTTAATGTGGATGTGCCGCTGGTGTTTCCAAAATTTATTGTTGCAGATTCGATAAATGCTGATCTCCAGGAAAAACATCCCTACCCATTAGAAGTATCATTAAGCCATACAAGAATGTGGGAAAGCAGTAAAGCAGGCCGTTTTTTTTAACGCTCTATGGCAATATTATTTTGAACAATTCTAAATTAAGTCATGCGTTAGATAAAACTGATTTTACGACTTACCAAAATTTAGGAGGTACAGATCCCCTTTATTTTGCAGGGATGAAAAATGATAAGGTGTACGTAGGTAATTATGAAACTTTTGTTACGCCGTCTATAAAAGGAAGATTCGTTTATTTTCCACCAGAATCACATATCGGAATAAGTTTAATAGCAGAGCAAAGCTTTGGCAAATACAATTTGCTCAACGCACGGGTGGGGATTCCCGTGGTTTTAATCAATAGCAAAAAATTGCCCGCCGCTAACTTCGAGTTCTATGTTTTGTTTTTTGATTTGAATAATGAAGTAGCATCTGAAAAAAAATATGGCAACAATATGTCTGTCGGCCTGCATATAGGAATACCATTTAGCCGGATAATGTATTAGTATTAATTGTGGATGTACATTCTAAAAATGTATAAATGCTCACTCCTTTCTGATTAATAATTTGATTCCAAATTTAATTTGCAAAGCCTTTGCTACTTTGTGTAAGATCGAAAATTTCCAGCACTTTTTATTCGAGGCCACTGAGAGCCTGCTGAGGCGAATTAAAAAAATAAAAACGTCGTAACGCCTTAACGGCAAACGAAATTAATTTGAATATGCTGCAACAATTTTTAATGCACTCTGCAGCTTAGCGTTATCGTTAAAAGAAAAATTTATGCCGATTTATTATATTGCGAAAGAAATTACGAACTTAAATAAACTACACAACCTTAATAGAAGATGAAGACAATAGCTATAGACATGGACGGTGTATTGGCGGATGTATACAGCCAACTTTCGGCAAGGCATGCGGAAGAATTTGGTAAAGTACTAACCATGGATGAGATGACAGGCAGGCTTGAACATGAAGTTTTTCCGAATGCCATCAAATATGTAAATAGCCCGGGATTTTTTCGCCAGGCGACTGTTATGGACGGTTGTATGGAAGTGGTGCGAAAATTAAACGATCGATATAAATTATTTATAGTGTCCGCTGCAATGGAATTTCCGAACAGCTTAACAGAAAAGCTTGCGTGGATGAATGAACACTTTGCTTTTATCACTTGGAAGCAAATGGTGTTTTGCGGTTCTAAAGAAATAATAAAGGCTGATATTATGATTGATGACCATTTTAAAAACCTGGATGTTTTTACCGGTGAAACAATTTTATTTACACAGCCACATAATGCGGTAGCAGATGCGATGCATCACAAGCGGGTAAACAACTGGCAGGGAATTGAAGCGCTCTTGTTGTCGTAGCGATGAAATAATAAAATGTAATATTTTTATCGAATACCCGGGTATTTGCAGAAAGAGGGAAAAGCAATAAATTTAAATGGAATCAAATGCGTTGATATATTTGTCGATGTAAAACTGTTTCTGCTTCGATTTGTACTGCATTACAAACCGGGGGTGTTCCAACGCAATTATTTTTTTAAAGAACTTATTTTCTTCATTTATCCGGTAAAGAAATTTTTCATTTTTGCCGGTGCCAAAACATATACAGGTATCTGTATAAATACCAAAACTAAGTTGTTGCTGAATGCTGGTAATAATAAAATCATATACAGCATTTGTCAATTCTTTACTGTAGTAATAATTATAATTT
>JBGSIG010000047.1:0-1863 GCA_041742655.1 Ferruginibacter sp.
CAGGTATTCCGTAGGTATCGTAGTCATATTTCCGTCTCTCGCTGCCCTGTAGTGTGGTGAAAGAATTTCTATACCAGCCTCGTTGCAGCAATCCTGAATATTCTGATGTAAATAAGAATAAATGATGGCCTGTTTATTTGCCTCCCTGGTATATGCGTTTATTTGGTACGAAACATAAAAATCTTCGAGGCTTGTTTGCAGTACAAATGGTTTCGGCTCCGGCAATATCATTTCTGTTCTTAGGGCTGCATCAATTAGTGCCTGGTACATGTTTTTCCACGGAACATCATATCCAATGGTAACAGTAGTATGTACAATCAGCCCAACATCTTCCGGATTTGTATTGGTAGAAAAATTAATTGTATTGGTTGACAGTATGGTTGAATTCGGCAATGTAATATCTTCATTTTTTATCGTTCTGATTCGGGTAACCAACATTGTTTTTTCCACCACATCGCCGGTAACATCTCCTATTTTTACCCGGTCACCAATTTTAAAAGGGCGCATATAGGTAATAACCAAGCCTGCCACCATATTAGAAACTGCACTGGATGAACCCAATGAAAATATGACCCCAACAAAAACTGATACTCCCTTAAAGGCAGAAGAATCTGATCCCGGCAGGTAAGGAAAGATCAGTACAAACATGAAAGCGTACAGCAAAAATTTTACAATATTAAAAGTTGGTTGCGCCCAATCCGGGTGAAAGCCAGATAATTGAATATTGCCCTTCTCTATTTCATTTACAAAATATTTTACACCCCTGATAGCGCTCCTGAAAATGAAATAAATAACCAGGATGGTAACTAAATCCGGAAGAAAATGAAATACCCCGTACAAGGCAGATTTTGCCGGGGTTAAAACCCACGCCAGCAAGGTATCCGTCCAGCCTTCTGTTTCGGGGAATATGCTAAATAACAAAGGCAGTGAAAAATATACCGCCAAAACAATTACTGCAATCCGCAACAGATTTACCACTCTTAGTAATAACTTTTCAAATTCGTCAGCACTTAAAACCTTTATTTTTTGAATTGTTAATGTGTCAAAAAATCTTGTATGGTTAATGCTAATAAAGCGGCTGAGCGCCTTAAACAGGCGATTAATAATATAAATGATTAACCACAAACCGGCCATAATCAAAGCCACCATGCCGATACGTTTAAGCCAGTTTTTAAAACTGTTGGCTTGTTTTTCAGCAGCTATTTCGGCCTTAATTTTTGCCAGGTATTCAATGGCCAGTTCATTTGCACTTTTATCAAACCAAAGCGCATCGAGGTCGTTTACCGATAAAATTTGTATGTCGTTATTGTACAAAATATCATAGCCGGATTCCGTTTCATTTATTTTTAGTGAATCAGCTTTATAAAATGGAAGCTTATATATTTTGTTGATCCTTTCGTTAATAGCATCGGCTCTGTCTCTTGCGCTGAACGAGCCAATCCTGGTATATATATGAAACAGGGTATCGTTAAAGGGGGCTACTGCAAAGCCCGTGGCATTTTTTTTGAGTTCAGTAATTCTTTGTATTTGTTCTGATTTGCGAATAGAATCACGGCCGGCTATTTCATTTAACTTATCTTCCAGTTCTTTTGTTTTCTGTTTATCGCCGCTTGCCGCCTGCAATTCTTTTTGCAACTGTATATTAACGAGCGAATCAATTTTTTCCTGCTGTTGTTCCCGCAAAAGAATGCTTTCTGCTACCCGGTGCAGTGAGTCGCCCGCCAAACTGTCTTTATTTGGTTTATTTTGAGCAAATGCAGAGATGCTGCCCAATAGCATCACAACCGATAACACCGGCAATACTTTTATCCAGAATTCAAATGACAATTTCATTGTTTGCTTTTTTATCCCAAATAAATACCA
>JBGSIG010000048.1:0-7395 GCA_041742655.1 Ferruginibacter sp.
GAAAAGTTAGCGTAGGGTAGCCAGATAACGGCGCACCATAAACGCAATTGTGCTGCTATTTTATACCTCCTTTTACAATTCATAATTTTACTGAATTGTACCCCAACACATTTTACTGAAAGAATATACCAATGGAACTAAAAAATAAACGAGTACTGTTAACAGGCGCAGATGGTTTTATAGGAAGTCACTTAACAGAGCGTTTGTTGGCTGAAGGTTGCCGGGTGAGGGCATTTGTTTACTACAATTCATTTAATTCATGGGGCTGGTTAGATACTTTGCCCAAGGATACCAAAGCTAAAATAGAAATTTTTTCCGGAGATATAAGGGACCCCAACGGGGTTAGAACGGCTATGAAAGATATAGATGTTGTATTTCATTTAGCGGCCCTCATTGCAATTCCATTTAGTTATCATTCCCCTGATTCGTATATCGATACCAATATCAAAGGCACCCTTAATATTATCCAGGCTGCCAAAGACCTTGGCGTTGCCCGGGTATTGGTTACTTCCACATCGGAAGTGTACGGCACAGCCCGTTTTGTACCAATTACCGAGGAGCATCCCAAACAACCGCAATCACCTTATTCGGCCTCAAAAATTGGTGCCGATTGTATTGCTGATTCGTTCTACCGCAGTTTTAATTTACCATTAACCATCGTAAGGCCTTTTAATACGTATGGCCCCCGGCAATCTGCACGGGCTGTAATTCCTACTATCATTACCCAATTGCTTTCGGGCGCTACCGAAATTAAATTGGGCGATACCATACCAACAAGAGATTTGCTGTATGTAAAAGATACGGTAGAAGGTTTTGTTGCCATTGCTACATGCGATGCGCTAATTGGCAATGAAGTAAATATCGCCACCCAGTCTGAAATTAGTGTGGGCGACCTGGCACAAAATATTATTGACCAGGTTAACCCGAAAGCCATCTTAATAAGTGACGAACAAAGGCTGCGGCCCGAAAAAAGTGAAGTGTTCAGGTTATTTGGCTCAAATGAAAAAATAAAATCTTTTACCAACTGGACCAATCAATATAGCCTGGCGCAGGGCCTTGCAGAAACTATTGAATGGTTTCGCCAGCCGGAAAATTTAAAAGCATACAAAGCCGATATCTACAATATTTAGAATGAACAATGCATTGTTTATTGATTTCGTAAAAACCTGTTACCCTCACCAGGATTTTATTCCTTTGCATGCGCCGGTTTTTAAAGGCAATGAAAAGCAATACGTAATGGAAACAATTGAATCTACTTTTGTTTCTTCGGTGGGTGCGTTTGTAGATCGCTTCGAAGTATTGATGACAGAAATTACGGGCACAAAAAAAGCGGTGGCCGTAGTGAATGGCACGGCTGGCCTGCAGGTAGCACTACAGCTTGCAGGGGTAAAAAATAATGATGAAGTAATTACACAAGCATTAACCTTTGTTGCTACAGCAAACGCCATCGCCTATAACAATGCCCATCCTGTGTTTATTGATGTAGATTTAGATACCATGGGCCTTTCGCCGGTTGCTGTTCAACAATTTCTTGAAGCGCATGCTGCGTTACGGGAAGATGGTTGTTACAATAAAAATACCGGTAGAAAAATAAGCGCCTGTGTTCCCATGCATACTTTTGGATTTCCGGTTCACATGGATGAAGTGATAAAAGTTTGCGACAAATGGAAAATCCCTGTAATTGAAGACGCTGCAGAATCCTTGGGCAGCGAATACCACGGAAAGCCCACGGGCAGCTTTGGAACCATGGGCGTTTTTTCATTCAATGGCAATAAAATAGTAACCTGCGGTGGTGGCGGTGCCATAGTTACCAATGACCTGAGCATGGGGGTTAAAGGAAAACACTTAACCACCACTGCCAAAGTACCACATCCTTACGAGTATGTACACGATGAGGTGGGATATAATTACCGCATGCCCAATTTAAATGCAGCACTGGCCTGTGCACAGTTGGAACAATTAAACAGTTTTCTGCAAAATAAACGGATGCTGGCAATGGATTACAAAGCATTCTTTGAAAGCAATGGAATTAAATTCAGAACAGAAACGCCGGGTACAAAAGCCAATTATTGGCTGATGTGTGTAGAGCTGGAGAATAAAAAAGAGCGTGATTTATTTCTTGGCTCTACCAATGCTGCCAAAGTAATGACACGCCCTATCTGGCAATTAATGTTTCGGCTACCCATGTACAAAGATTGCCAGCGGGATCATCAAACCAACGCCTTATTTTTAGAAGAACGAATTGTAAATATTCCAAGCAGTATAACATTATGAAAAAAGAGTACTATATCATCGGTTCCGGCGGATTTGCAAAAGAAGTTTATTTTTTAGCACAGGAAACTTTAGATGCGACCCATAATTTTATGGGCTTTATTGATCTGAAACCGTCCGCCTCAGTCATCGAAGCAAGAGGTGAAATCATTAATGTGCTTGACGAAGATTATTTTTTACAGAACATCAGTTCATCGCAAAATATTGATCTGTATATGGGTATCGGTGATCCTAAGTTGATGCACAAGTTATCAATACGGTTTAGCAAGTATTCTTTCCCTAATTTAATTCATCCGAACTTTATCGGAGATAAAAAATCTATTAAAATGGGCAGCGGAAATATTATTACTGCAGGTTGCATTTTTACTGTAGATATCACAATAGGGTCATATAATATTTTTAACCTCAGCACTACAGTTGGTCATGACACAGTTATAGAAAATTGCAATGTTTTTAACCCTGGTGTTAATATTAGCGGCAGTGTAAAAATTGGTTCAAAAAATTTATTTGGTACAAATTCAACCGTTTTACAAATGCTGCAAATTAATGATGAAAATATTTTGGGAGCCGCCTCTTTGGCAACAAAGCATATAGACAGCAATTGCGTTATGGTTGGTGTTCCTGCAAAAAAATTGGAGCGATGAGTAATCGAGTAATCATAATTGCTGAGGCTGGAGTTAATCACAATGGTGATTTAGATAAAGCGTTTGAATTAGTAAAAGTTGCTGCAAATGCTGGTGCCGATTATGTGAAATTTCAGACTTTTAAAACTGAATTAAACATATCTAAATCTGCACCCAAAGCAGCTTATCAGCAACAAAGCACCGGCAACACTGAAGGTCAGTATGATATGGTAAAAAAACTGGAGTTGAGTTTCCAGGATTTTTTATTCATAAAGGAAAAATGTGATGAATACAAAATAGGATTTTTATCAACTGGTTTTGATGCACCAAGCATTGATTTCCTGGAAAAACTGGCTCCGGACTATTACAAAATACCATCTGGAGAGATTACCAATAAACCCTACTTGGAACATATTGGCAGGGTGGCTTCAAAAATTATTTTGTCAACCGGCATGGCAACCATTGAAGAAATTAAAAGGGCTGTTGAAATATTGCAAAATGCCGGAATTAAAAAGGATGATTTAACTGTTCTTCACTGCAATACGGAATATCCTACCCCCTTTCGTGATGTTAACCTATTGGCGATGTTGCATATAAAAAATGAACTGGATGTTGAAATAGGTTATTCAGACCATACTGCCGGAATTGAAGTGCCAATCGCTGCTGTTGCGTTGGGTGCAAAAATTATTGAAAAGCATTTTACGCTTGATAAAAACTTGCCTGGTCCAGATCACAAAGCTTCGCTTGATCCTTGTGAATTAAAAGCGATGGTTATCAGCATACGGAATATAGAAGAAGCAATTACTGCTTCTGGTATTAAAGAGGCAAGTGACAGTGAAAAACCCAACATCATAATTGCCCGGAAATCAATTCATGTTGTGAAGGATTTAAAAGCTGGACACGTAATATCAGCAAGTGATCTGATAATGAGAAGACCTGGAGATGGGATATCTCCAATGGAAATAGATAATGTTATTGGGAAGACATTAATTAAAGAAATAAAAGAAGATACAAAATTATTTTGGGAACAGTTCAAATAAAAAAACTACTAGTACTCTCCAGCTCCAGAGCTGACTTTGGTATTTACTTACCATTGCTTAAAAAAGTTAAAAATGATCCTTTTTTTCATTTGGAGATTTTAGCTTTTGGATCGCATCTGTCAAAATTTCACGGACACTCTATTGATCAGATAAATGAAGAAGGGTTTAAGGTAGACCATACGATTAGTAGTCTCTTAACAGGCGATGGACCGGTAGATATTGCTACTTCGTTTTCCCTAACTTCATTAAAATTTGCTGAGTTCTGGAAACTTCATAAAGAAGATTTTGATTGCGTGATCGTTTTAGGCGACAGGTTTGAAATGGCCGCTGCAGTTATTGCTGGCATCCCTTTTAATATCCGCTTTGCTCACTTATTTGGAGGAGAAACTACATTGGGGGCGATAGATAATATTTATAGGGATCTGATAACATTGGCTTCAAAACTACAATTTGTTTCGTTGCCTGCATTTAAAGAAAGAGTTGGTCATCTTATCAATAGCACTAATTTTAATTGCCATGTAATTGGGTCGCTTAGTCTTGATAATTTGGCAGAAATAAAATTACTTTCCACTGATGAATTTTATAAAAAATGGCAGATAGATCTGAATAAAAAAACTGTTTTGATTACTGTCCATCCTGAAACGGTAGCGTTTGACAGGAATAGTGAATTTGCCACAGCGGTGTTTGAAGCCCTCAGTATTATTGGAAAAGAAAAACAACTCGTGGTAACGATGCCTAATGCAGATACAGCAGGTACAGTTTTCAGGAAGATGTTCGAAGATTTAAAAACTGTACTCGGGGATAATGTATTTTTAGTTGAAAATTTTGGCATCCAATCTTATTTTACCTGCATGAAATATGCAGGATTAATGATTGGGAATACTTCAAGTGGAATAACAGAAGCTGCCAGTTTTAGTAAATATGTGTTAAATCTTGGTGACAGGCAAAAGGGAAGATTAGCAGGAGATAATGTTTTACAAGTAGCTTTTGACTGTAAGCAAATAGTTGATTTAACAGATACATATTTCGGTCAGCTTTTTCCAGGAAGGAATATCTATTTAAAGGGCTCAGCTGCGGATAATATCATTAGTGTTCTAAAAGGGGATAACGGATAAATTTCAACACGGAGACATCACTAATTCAAAAAGTGTAACCATACGATATGCGAAATTTCAAGGAACATCTGGTACTCTCGGGAAGTAAAATTAAAAAAGCCCTGGAGCAATTTAATATACTTGCTAAAGATGCTATTCTTTTTGTAGTAGATGAAAGCGATACGCTTATTGGTTCGTTAACTGACGGAGATGTCAGAAGAGGCTTGTTAAAAGGAGCATCCATTAACGATGAGGTAAATGGAATTATACAGTCTAATCCAAGATTTATTAAAAGAGGGGAAAGAGATATTCAAAAAGTGATCGACTACCGTAAAGGAAACTTTATGATATTGCCTATACTGGATAAGAACAACCGCGTGGTCAACATTATTAACTTTAGTGAAACGCGTTCGTATTTACCGGTGGATGCGGTGATCATGGCAGGGGGAAGAGGCCAAAGATTGCAACCTTTAACTGATACTGTTCCAAAGCCGTTATTGAAAGTGGGTGATAAGGCTATTATGGAACACAATCTTGACCGGTTGGCTTTGTACGGTATTGACGATTTTTGGTTTTCAGTAAAATACCTCGGCAAACAAATTGAAGATTTTTTTGGTGACGGCAATAAAAGAAATATCCGGATACAATATGTGTGGGAGGAAGAACCTTTGGGAACCATCGGGGCTGTATCAACAATAGATAACTTTTCTCACGAGTACATCTTAGTGACAAATTCTGACATTTTAACCAACCTCGATTACGAGGAGTTTTATTTAGATTTTATCCGCAACGATGCTGATTTGGCAGTAGTGTCAATCCCGTACCAGGTGAGTATTCCCTATGGGGTGTTGGAGACTAGTAATGGCCATATAATGAACTTTAAAGAAAAGCCAACTTATACCTATTACTCCAACGGCGGAATATACCTGATGAAAAAAGCGGTATTAAACCTGCTGCCTAAAAATAAAAATTTTGATGCAACAGATTTAATTGAAAAATTAATTGCTGAAAAAAAGAAAGTAATATCGTATCCGCTGATTGGTTACTGGCTGGATGTTGGCAGGCATGATGATTATAAAAAGGCGCAAGAAGACATAAAATACCTTGCCTTATGAAACCCCTTATAGTGATACCCGCACGTGGTGGCAGCAAAGGTGTGCCTGGCAAGAACATTAAGTTACTCAATGGAAAACCGTTGATTCATTACACCATTGAAGCAGCAAGATCATTATTGCCGGATAGCTTAATTTATGTTTCCACTAATGATGAGGACATTAAAGTTGTAGCCGAGCATACAGGCCTACACATTCCCTTTTTAAGGCCGGCCCACCTGGCGCAGGATAATTCGGGCACCCAGGATGTTTTATTGCATGCGATAAAATTTGCCGGGAACAACGGGTATTATCCCGATACCATCATATTACTGCAACCTACTTCACCCTTCAGAAACTCGGACCATATTAAAGAGGCCTTGTCGCTTTATTCATCTGCTTTAGACATGGTTGTTTCTGTAAAAGAAACCAGGTCTAACCCTTACTATGTTTTGTTTGAAGAAAATGGAGAAGGTTATTTAGAAAAATCCAAACCGGCGAATTTCACACGAAGACAGGATTGCCCCAAAGTGTGGGAATTTAACGGTGCGATATATATTATTAATGCCCGGTCTCTTCAAGCTGCTTCTATGAGCAAATTTGAAAAAGTGATAAAGTATGAAATGGATGAAATATCTTCTTGCGATATTGATACGCCATTAGACTGGATAGTAGCTGAAGAATTAATTAGACTGAATGTTTTTTAACTCATTAAGTTTTGCGATATTCCTGCCAATAGTTTTTATGCTATATTGGTTTGTAACCAATAAAAATTTAAAATTTCAAAACTTACTGCTATTAGTATCAAGTTATTTTTTTTACGCCTGCTGGGATTGGCGATTTTTGTTCTTGTTGTTTTTTTCGACGTTGCTGGATTATTTTACCGGATTGCAAATGACAGGAGCAAAAAGTCAAAAAATAAAAAGGGTTTGGTTCTGGCTTAGTATTTTGATCAATCTTGGTTTTTTAGGTTTTTTTAAATATTATAATTTTTTCATTACTTCTTTTTCGGAAGCAATTTCTAATGTTGGTTTACATGTAAATCCGTGGACATTAAATGTGATTTTGCCTGTTGGGATATCATTCTATACTTTCCATGGTTTATCATATGTAATTGACATTTACTATGGTAGGATTAAGGCTGAGAAGAATTTTATAGATTATTCTGTTTTTGTAAGCTTTTTTCCACTGTTAGTTGCGGGTCCCATTGAAAGAGCCACTCATCTATTACCTCAAATTAAGCAACCAAGAGTTTTTGATTACACAAAAGCAGATC
>JBGSIG010000049.1:0-2875 GCA_041742655.1 Ferruginibacter sp.
ATGGTGTGGCCCCTGCAAAACGATGAAACCTATCCTGGAAGAACTGAAAAGAAAAACCGGGGATAAATTGACTATTTTAAAAATAGATATTGATAAAAGTCCGCAAACAGCATCTGCTTATCAAATACAGGGTGTTCCTACACTTATCCTTTTCAAAAATGGGAAGATAAAATGGCGGCAGTCGGGAGTGGTTTCTGTAAGTCAGCTTGCGCAAATTATTCATCAATACTCAAACTAATTTAATAGATCCATAATATTCCCTTGGAATAAAGTAATTCTTAAAATAGATTTTATGAAAAGAAGAAAATTTATTGTTGTTGCAGGCGCAACGATTGTTATTGCAGGGATAACGTATTATTTACTGAGTGATAAAAGTAATTTTGTAAGGGCAAAAAATAAGCAAAACGAAATCGCTAAAATCTCACTGCAAGCTGATGAAAGAGAGATATTGTTTTTAGCGTCCCTTGCACCAAGTGGCCACAATACACAACCATGGGTTGTAAAATATATAGAACCATATCATTGGGTAATTGGCAATGATAAAAGCCGTTGGCTACCGGGTGTCGACCCTGCTCAACGGGAAACCATTTTATCAATAGGAGCTTTTTTACAAAATCTTGAATATGCGGCAAATAACCTGGGTTACAATTGCCAGTTCAGCATTTTAGCCACAACTAACCAGGCTGAAAACATAGTTGATGTAAAGCTTACTAAAGCAATCGGCATGATCAAGTATGATATTGAACAAATAAAATACCGCCGTACTGTACGGTCAAACTATCTGAATGATGTTCTGAAGAAGGAAGATGTTTCATATCTAATTAATGGAGAAGTAGATCTTATCTATTACATTCCAAATCATTCAAAAGAACATGAATGGCTGAATGAACAAACAATTGAAGCCAACAGACTTCAGGCTTACCGGGATGCTGCACAAAACGAACTCGCCAACTGGATAAGGTTTTCCAGTAAAGATGCAGCTCAGCATTTAGATGGGCTAACAATGGCAGGTATGGAAATAGCAGGGATACCCGGCTGGTATTTACGCAACTTTTATGGCAAAAAAGATGTGATGAAAAAAAATTTCAGGGAGCAAAGCATTGATAAAGTGGTAAAGCAGGTTTCACAATCTGCGGGCTGGTTATTGATTACAAGCAAAGATGATTCGGTAATAACATTATTGGAAACCGGCAAACGGATGCAAAGATTATTTTTAAAAGTCAGGGGTAAAAATATAGCTATTCATCCTATGACGCAGATAATTGAAGAAGCATCAACAAATCAAATACTGAATCAATCAATCGGTATAAACGATCCTGTTCAATTTATTTTACGAACAGGGTATTTAAAAAACTATCCTGAGCCGGTTTCTCTCAGGCGTTCTGTAGAGCAGTTTATCAGAACATAAATAACTACTTCAAAATATTTATATGCTAAAATATCTCTTTGCCTTTATCCTGCTTATTCATGGGCTTATCCATTTCATGGGTTTTGCAAAAGCTTACAACTATGGCAACATAACACAGTTAACGAAAGATATTTCAAAAGTCAACGGCTTATTTTGGCTGTTTGCTGCAATTCTTTTTGTAGTAGCGACCCTTTTATTCTTGCTAAAAAAAGAAAGTTGGCCATATATCGCTACTGTTGCTGCGGTTATTTCACAAATTCTCATCATAACTGTTTGGAAAGATGCAAAATTTGGAAGCATCCTGAATGTTATTATCCTTTTTGTTGCCATTGCATCATGGGCAACTTATCATTTTGAGATGGGGTTTAAAGCAGATGTAAAAAGACATATTGCAGAAACCAATTTTTTTAAAAATGATTTATTGACAGAAACTGATATTGTATCATTACCGATATCCATTAAAAAATATATTCGTTATGCAGGAGCAATTAATAAACCGAAAGTGAAAAATATGAAAATTGCATTTGAGGGCGAAATGAGGGATAAGGGAAAAGATTTTTTCAAATTTAAATCTGTTCAATATAATTTCTTTGATGATCCGACAAGGTTATTCTTTATGAAAGCGAGGATGTACGGCACTATTGTGCCTGGTTATCATTGCTACCAAAATGAAAAGGCAACTATGCAGATAAAACTGTTAGGCTTATTTAATGTGGTAAATATAAAGGGCACAGAAATGAACAAAGCAGAAACGGTGACAGTATTCAATGATATGTGCCTGATGGCTCCGGCCACATTAATTGATAAAAAAATTGAATGGAATGCTATTGATAGTTTATCTGCTAAAGCTACTTTTACAAATGGGGTAAATAAAATAACTGCCACACTTTATTTTAATGAGCTTGGACAGCTCATCAATTTTATTTCTGATGACAGATATGCAATCGGCGATATGAAGCAGTATCGTTTTTCAACTCCTGTAAAAGGATACACACAAATTAATGGAAGGAGTATTTGGAGATATGGGGAAACAGTATGGCATTACCCTGATGGGGAATTTGTGTATGGAAAATTTACTTTGAAAAGTATTGAGTACAATGTTGCTGATTATAAATAACAAAAATAAGGCGTTCAAATAAAAAAAAGGCATGTCAAAATTAACTGGCATAAAAGTCATTCATACCATCATTTGGATTTTTTTCAATGTGGTGTTATTCTATATGGCTTATGCAGTAATTGTAAATAAAATTGGCAAATTTGTTTGGATTGGTATTGCGCTGATTTTACTGGAAGGCACTGTACTGCTTATTTTCAAAAAGATGTGCCCGTTAACCATTATGGCCCGAAAATATTCCGCTTCTGCCAAAGATAACTTTGATATTTATCTGCCCAACTGGTTAGCAAAATACAATAAGGTGATTTACACTACCTTTTTTAGCATCATAGTTTGTGGCATAATTTACAGAC
>JBGSIG010000050.1:0-4164 GCA_041742655.1 Ferruginibacter sp.
TTCGCAAAATTTCAAAACATACTCTAAATTATACAACTTGGAAGAAATGAAACATACATCGAAGCAAAATAGTGAAAAGGAACTATTTCCTGTTCATTCTCTTGAGAATGATTCCAAGCAAATCAATATTCTACCGCTCGACCACACGAATCCCTATGACTTCAAAAGAGAACATCGGCACACCTATTTTGAGGTTATGATAATAGCGCACGGAGGGTGTAACCAACTCATTGATTTCAAAAATTACGTAGGACATGATCACAGCTGTTACATTATTTGTCCCCAGCAGATTCACTTAATGAACAGGAATGACGCTTCTGGCACCGTTATTCAATTTACGGAAGACCGGATCAATTCAACTGAATTACGAGCAACTTTAAGGCAGCTATCGTATTATGAAAACTCATCCATAATTTTCGAGAATCGTGCCGATTTATTTGATGAACTTCAGTTGCTCCTTACTATTTTGAGTACGCATCTTAGTAAAAATGATGCTACAAACAACCAGGTGGTAACACATCTATTACAAGCTTTTATGTCTGTAGTGCTTGTGAGCAGGCGCCAGATTGATCATTCAGAAAAGGATTTCGATAAGAAGTTATTAATCGACTTCCATCAACTACTAGAAACCCATTACACAGATAATGTGGGAGTTCAGTTTTACATAGCAAAACTTGGAACAACCGAGAAAAAATTGGCTGCAGCCATGAAGAAACATACCGGCTTGGGTCCACTTCATGTCATACACAACAGAATTCTACTTGAAGCCAAACGTTTGCTGCTTTTTGAAGAAATTTCCCATAAAGAAATCGCTTACCAACTTGGATTTGATTCTCCGGCTTCATTTTCTACCTTCATTAAAGCTAAAACTGCGCTTTCACCTACTGAGTTGACTAAACACCTGGCGGAAATTCATAAGTAATGGAAGGATATTCCTAACCTGATTTAAAATCGTTGCCCTTAGCTTTGTGACGGGAAATAAATAGATTCAGAATTGGGAATCGAAAAATGGTTAAATAAGTGCTTAATTTTAAACGTTTTAACCCTTTTTCGATTCCCCTAAAATTCTGAATCTATTCCCGTCAAATTACTTTGTATGAATTATTAATCAATAAAAAATTCAATACATGAAATATCTAATGTATTCAATGTGCTTCTTGTTTTCTATGGGAAGCATAGCACAATCCGCCACTTGGCAGCAGGTTGCCATTCCCACTACCAAAGATATCAATTGCATTGTGTTTCCAACGCCGCAGGTTGGATATATCGGTGGTGTGGATAGTCTATTACTTAAAACGGTGGATGGCGGACTCACGTGGAATAATCTGTCCTATTCTGGAATAACGTTCTATCCGGAAGGAGATCATTTTATGGAATTGGATTTTGTCACTGACAACATTGGTTTTGCCACGGTGGGGCCATACTCAGGCACATACCGAACAGCGGATGGTGGTTTAACTTGGACACAATTAAACACTACAGGGTCTTTGTGTTTCAATCATGGGTTGTACTTTTTTTCAGATGACGAAGGATTTATTGGTGGATCAGGTTGTTTTCAGGGTGAACAAATGGATAGGTTTTCGTTTGGGGTACTTACGCCCGTAGCCATTTATTCTTCATTCAGCCAACCCTCAGATCTTATTGTGGACATAGATTTCGACCTTACTGTCGCTGCTGCCGTTGGTTTAGCCGTTACCACAGGAGGAGGAATTCTTCGTACAACTGATAGTGGCTTAAACTGGGATACAATACCCTCACCGCTTAGCAATCAGGCTCCACTTACCTCTGTCACCATTGTCAATTCCAATTTAGCTTATGCCGGATACGATAATGGCAGCGGAATAGGAGGATTGCTTATTTCAACGGATGGAGGCATCACCTGGTCGTTTGACATAAATTCTGCCACTTTTCATTATCCCATTTTTCATGACTTACATACTACCTCACAAGGGATAACTTATACGGGTGCAACTTCAACAACACTTAGCTCCGGCTTAATTATGGAATCAAATAACACCACCGGATGGAATATTTACCCTGTTGATGAGCCCATATACAGCATGACTTCGTATAATGATACCATTATTTGGGGCGCAGGAAAAAATGGGTATCTGGTAAGAAGCGTCAGTCCGAATACATCGTCAGCTAACCATGTAAGTTTAGAAGGACAGGTAGAACTTTTCCCTAATCCGGCAAGTGACTTTTTTACCGTACAATTTTCGAAAGAATTGGAAAACACTGACTTCCATATTGAAGTCTATTCCATTGGCGGCAGTTTGATAAGAACAGCCAAGCCAGGAATACATACGATCCAGATTTCAGACCTTAAACGTGGCAATTATATTGTCAAAGTCATAAAAGATGCAATGGTCTGGAGCACTAAATTATTAAAGTTGTGATTGTGCGAAATGTTCGGCTTTTTTGTGGGCGGTGCGCAAGCCATTCACGCCACTGCTCGGCCTGTTGTTTGCTTTATACCTAAATATTCAATGGTTTGGAGCGGTTCAGTATCGAAAAAATCCGTGTCAACGACCGCCACGAAATCTTGGGCGGTTTCACGCAGGCGGAGTTCATCGCGCTCATCCTGGTGGCCATTGGGCTGGTGTGGGGCGGTGGGCTGATGGTGGCTGCACGGGGTAGGGGGCGCAGCGGCGGGTAGAATCCGACCGATATTACGCACGGGGTTGAATCCCGCGCCTACAGGACAGTCCAGTTAAAGGTATTACCACAAAAAAAGACCCAAAAACAGTTATTTTATCCAGATACCGTTGACAAATTTTAGTTTGCTGATAGAAATAGAAATGCCAGCTCCGTCTTCGTCACCACCACTATCTTCTTTGTAATACAAAATGGCTGTTCTATTTTCTGGCTTTTCATAGAGATACATGAGGGGATAGGTATATTTTATTTCCTCTATTTCATCAGGAAAAATGTACTTTTCTAATTGAGTATAAAACCCAGATTCCCCCATTGATTTTATAGGGGGGAGTAATTGAAATTGGTCATTTTCTGTCCACAAGAGGTAGAAATTTTCCTGAATTCCCCCGCATGTTGCTGATGCCCACTGGAAGTTCACGACATGCTGCACATCGGGCAAGCCTCTGGATGACTGAATGCCTAAATAAAAAATCTGCGCTTCGTGAACTGTAACTTCAGGTAATTGAATCTTGTCTATTAGCCTAAAGTCCTTCACGGCCTTAATTTCGTGCACATACGCTGTCACCCGATTATCAATGATTGTTTTGACCTCGGTGCAGCCAAGCAGAAACAGTGGTTGACTTTCACAACCTCCTCCTGCCAGCGACAGGTATCCGCCCCAGACCCAGCCTTGCTTTTGCTCCTCCTTTGCATCAGACCAACCCACCAAATGCCAACAAGCAGTACGGCCATTGATTGTAAGGCGAGTTGTGTCGAACGCAACAACTTGTACCTGCTGTCCGATTGGCAGTACGGCAAGTACCGCAGAGGTGAGGGCAGGAGCATCCCGCATATTAACATTATCACCAAAAATAGTCGTTTGATAACCAGGTTTGAAGTATTCTGGTACTACGTGCTCTGTGTAACTCCAAGCCAGGCAAATGGTATCTTTCGACATTGCTTCCCTTTGTGCTATCAAATGGGGCACAATAGCCAGAAAGAAAAGTAATGTCATCCAAGTTGATTTCTTGTTTTGACATACCATATACAAGTTGATTTTTTTCTGCATAGTCAATGTTGTTACAACGGAAAATTCAACACACGCACTTCCCCATATTGAAAACCCGCAATGCGTATTCCCAAAACCCGTATTGTATGTATCCCGGCCATGCCCGCGCGGTAGTGCGCACTAATGCACGCGCACCAAGCGCATGAGTCAACACTCAGGGCTTAAGCGTCCATTTTTCATTTTCATGTTGTTCGTCCACTTACAATTTTGTCGTATTCTATATCATTGGGTTCCCAAAGTTCTATTTTATTCCCTTCATTGTCTAAAACATGAACAAATTCTCCATATTCAAAGGATTCAATTTTGTCAGTTACCGTAACTCCTTCTTTTTTCAATTGCTCAACAAGAGCTTCTAAATTTTCTACACGATAATTTATCATAACTGGTCCATCAAAATGTGTTGATTTTTCAGAACATGGGCTCCATTGTGTAAATCCTTTTTTTGTTGAATCAGCAGC
>JBGSIG010000051.1:0-3962 GCA_041742655.1 Ferruginibacter sp.
TTCAACCTGGCGACGACGGGAAAATGAAACCAGCTCCTAAAACATTTTTTGCAAAATATTCCAGGCTTTTGCTTGTAATTTCTTTTTTGTTAGTTTTCGCAGTTGTAACCGTATTTTTTTATTCAACCAATAATAAAAAGGATGAGCATAAAACGGACAGCAAAGCTGTAAAAACTAACGATACCCTTGCCAATGAACAGCCGCAAGTAGAAATGACGGACACGATAGTAGGCGTAAAAAATGAAAATATAAAGAAAGAAAAAAAGGCAACTGGCAATGCCAGTAGGCAAACGGCAAAGA
The DNA here is from genome assembly GCA_041742655.1 of Ferruginibacter sp. GTDB lineage: Bacteria > Bacteroidota > Bacteroidia > Chitinophagales > Chitinophagaceae > Ferruginibacter. Next base: position 301 of record JBGSIG010000051.1, read on the forward strand.
CGGCAAATAATAAAATTACATCGCCCATAGATAATAAAATAGAAAACCTTGTTGAAACTTTTTCCGGAAATTGGGAGTTAGTGAGCGTTGATACAAAAGCAGCATCGCAGAGGGGCTATTTAAAAATTGAGGCAATAGATGAAAGCAAAGTAAAAATCCTGAGCAGTTTTCAATTCTATTTTATTAGAACCAAAGCCCTTTCTCAATTTGTGGTATTTAACGGATTTGCATCCTGCGAATCCTGTGTATTAAAAAGCGAAATAAAGATTATTGATAAGGATGTTGCTTTTGGCAGTAACAAAGTAGAAGTTTTAAAAGTAGACGATCCGGATAAAGGAAAAGCAGGAGATACCGTTTTGAACGCTGGCGCAAATAATTCCATTAGTGCTTTGGTTACACTGCGATTAATAAGTAGCAACTCAGTAGTTATTAAAGTGCAGCAGTCGCAGCCTACTCCTGTAGGAAATGGCCTTGTAGTAGAGCCCTTTGATTATAATTTTCGGTTCAGGAAAAAACTGTAAAATAATAAAGGAGTTTATGTGCTTACCATTTATCATTTTACCATTCTCTTTTTTGTCTTAACTCACCATCTTTGTAAAAAGCAATCAACATGGCAAAAACATTTTATGAAACCTTTACTGTAAAAGGTGATCAGATACTAAAAAAAATAAAAGAACTCATCGAAGAAGGCAATGTTAGAAAAATCACCATTCATGATAAGGTAGGCAAAGAAATCATGTCGTTTCCGCTTACCATTGGCGTAGTAGGAGTGATGCTGGCGCCAGTATTTGCTGCTGTTGGGGCCCTGGCAGCGCTAATCAGCGAATGCGAAATTTCTGTGGAAAGGGAAGGGTAAACATTTCGCAGGGAAAGTAATATTTTACAGTTACGCATTGTGAGACATCGCCGGGTTGTTGAAATTTAAAATCTCTTAAATTCAACAACCATTAAATTTACATGGCAATAAACGATTGCCTTAACTAATAATAAAACTTCTCAAGCAATTGATATCCTTTGCTCTTAAAAAGATCAACCCATAAAATAGTATTTTGCCCTGTAATTGGTGTTCATTTTTTATACACACAAACTGCCTGACCGGCACTGCCAGCAAGTGGAGCCTTGTTTGCTTTTCGAGTACCAAACAGCCGCCTCTCATGGTTTGAAAGTGGTTTCTAAATAGTTTGTAAATGCAGGCAATTGCATTGAATATGAATTCTCCCATCTTCTTAAAATGTGCAAAAAAATATTTGGCAATAAGCTTGCAATTTTATAAAACATCTTTTAATTTTCGCAAAAGTGATTGTTGTAAATGATGGCAATACTACTTTCTTAAGTTGTAGCATCCTGTTATTTCAGTTGTTATCTTAAATTGGCTGAAATAATTTTAGAGAAACGGTTTGACTACAGATTTTACCGGAGTAAAATTAATCACCTCACTTTACTTTACTGCCGGTAACTGTTAGTTCGAAGTACTTATTTTATTGGATTGCTTGATTTAAAATAAGCCAGTGAATAAATATATATAAACCCCCAGTAATAAAATTTAGCGCCTATTACCCCTTATTTGCTGCATTTATTTTTATTGTCGTTTAAATACCACAAACACAAATTGTAAAAATTTTTTTCATTTTTAAATTATGTGTTATGAAATCAAAAACTATGTCAGAAAGAAATGGCCATGGAAGTTCCTTTGCCGAAACATTGACTGAGACCCCCCCCAGCCAACAAAATTTAATGTCGCAACCTTCACCATATCCCGAGCTTTCGGAAACTGAAGTAGAAGATGTGGAAGGCGTAACCATCCTAAGGCCAGGCGAAGGGGATAAAGAAGTGGCCAACAAGTTAGAAACAGAATCTACCGAAAGTGAAACCAGTTTTGAAGAAAGCGGATTTGATATCCCATTAATTGAAAGCCAGCCATTGGATGCATTATATGCAAGTTATTCCGAATTGATACCAAAATTGGAAACCCAATTACAGGAAGTAATTATTGGTGTAGATAACAGGGTTAGGGTTTTTGCCACTACTTCTTATCCCTGGCGGGCGGTTTGTGGGCTTAAAATTACCGCGAAGGATAATACCAGGTGGATTGGTACGGGGTGGCTTGTAGCCCCACGTACAATTATCACAGCCGGGCATTGTGTATATATGCATGATCATGGTGGATGGGCAAAAAGCATTGAAGTAATTGCGGGATTAAATGATGCTGAAAGGCCGTATGGAAGTTGCAGTTCCAGTAATTTAAGAAGTGTGAATGGGTGGATAAACAGCAAGAACAGGGATTACGATTATGGGGCAATTATTTTGCCAGCCGGCTGCCGCCCCGGCGACAAGACCGGCTATTTTGGGTTTGGTGTAAAAACAGATGCTTACTTAATGTCCTCTGTACTTAACCTTTCTGGTTATCCCGGCGATAAAGGAGGCAACCAGCAATGGTTTATGGCACTTAAACCCAAATCGCTTACAAGCAGGGTTATCAAGTACGATATTGATACAATGGGTGGTCAAAGCGGCGCACCGGTTTGGGTGAAAGTGGGGGATATACGCACCTGTGTTGGCATACATACTAATGGTGCCACAGCGGGTAATTCTGCTACAAGAATTGTAGCGCCTGTATTTAATAACATACAATCATGGAAAAGTCAGGGATTGTAAAAGTTAAACATGGGAGGGCAAAGTTTGCGGGTATAATTTTAACCTCCCTGTTTTTATTGTTTGTAATATTTATTGCTACCCGTCAATTAATAAAAGAAAAAAAGATGCAATCACACAGCTCTATAAAAGGCATTGTACAAAACAACGCAGGCACACCGGTTGCGGACGCTGTTGTTATGATTAAAGAAGGTAGCCATGAGTTTAATGACATTGCGTCTGTAACCAATGATAGCGGAGAATTTTTTCTTTCCAATATTTTTATACCGGGCAGGTATGTAATACAGGTGCAGCACGATAGTGGTACAATAACAAAAGAAGTTAATTTACAAACAACAGACAGCATTATTAGAATTAGTTTGTAAACAATTATTTTCTTTAATTCATATTTTCCCGCGGTAGTGTTCACATTTCATTCTTAATGAAATACTCTGAATCGATTTGTATAAAATGAACAAAATTTAAAAACAAATATCACTACTACCATTGACGTATACACGCACACCCTTTTTCTATTAACATTTCTTTGGTAAACTTTCATGATACAATGCCATCTTAAACGCATTGATAACAATTTAAATTAACAATCATGAAAAAGACATTTACTTTTTTAGCCGCAGCAGTCTTGATGACATCTGCCGCCATTGCACAAAAAAATAGTAGTCACCAAAGTGACAATAACAATCGTGGCGATCTTGCTGTTAATGAAAAGAATAATGGAAGAGGAGGCTATGATGACAGGGGCCGCGGAGGCTACTATTTTAGCGAAAGGGAAAAAAATGTTCAGATAAGCCAGATCAACCGTGAATACGATTATAAAATTAAAGCGGTAAGAAATAAATTTTTCATGAACAGGTACCAAAAAGAAAAAATGATAACCTCATTGCAATTTCAGCGCAGCCGTGAAATACGTTCAGTAATGGTAAAGTTCAACAACAGGCAGAATCGCTACGACCGGAAAGACAACAGGTATAACGATCATGATAAAAGAAATTGGTAGTAAAAATGCG
>JBGSIG010000052.1:0-2125 GCA_041742655.1 Ferruginibacter sp.
GGCCCTGATGAAACAGCCTCTAACCGCCTCACCAATGTATTCGATATAACAGAACGGATATCCACCGCCGAAATTTATACCACTGACGACCATATTTCTTCCGATGGCAGGGTAATGGAAGTATTAAGTGAACATTTGTGCCAGGGATGGCTGGAAGGTTATTTACTAACAGGCAGGCATGGGCTATTTTCCTGCTATGAAGCATTTATCCATATTGTTGACTCTATGTTTAACCAACATGCCAAGTGGTTAAAAGTTGCTAATAAAATCCCCTGGCGCAGGCCGGTTGCTTCGCTCAATTATTTGCTCACTTCACATGTATGGCGGCAGGACCATAACGGAAACAGCCATCAGGACCCCGGCTTCCTTGACATAGTTGCCAATAAAAGTGCTGACATTATCCGCATTTATCTTCCACCAGATGCCAATACTTTATTATCGGTTACAGATCACTGTTTGCGAAGCCGCAATTATATTAATGTTATCGTTGCAGGTAAGCAACCCGAAATGCAATGGTTGGATATGGATGCTGCCGTTAAACATTGTACTGCCGGACTGGGCATCTGGGAATGGGCAAGTAATGATGAAGGCAGCGAACCAGATGTGGTGATGGCCTGTGCAGGGGACGTACCAACATTAGAAACAATTGCAGCAGTACAAATATTAAGAGAACATTTACCAGAAATAAAAATCAGGGTAGTGAATGTGGTTGACCTGATGACACTGCAACCACAAAGCGAACATCCGCATGGGTTGAATGACAAAGATTTTGATATGCTGTTTACAACCAACAAACCTATCATTTTTGCATTTCATGGTTATCCATTATTAATTCACCGGCTTACCTACCGGAGAACAAACCACCCTAACCTCCACGTACGTGGGTACAAAGGCGAAGGCACCACTACCACACCTTTTGATATGGTTGTACTGAATGATCTGGACAGGTTTCATTTGGCCAACGACGTGATAGACCGCTTACCTGGCTTAGGTTCCAAAGGTGCATATACTAAACAATGGCTGCAAAATAAATTGCTCGACCATAAAGCTTATATATGTATTCATGGAGAAGATATGCCGGAGATATTGAACTGGAAATGGAATGAAGTATCAACAATAAAAAATAAAACTTAAAAAATAAAACATGAAAAAGATTTTGATTATTTTAAACGAAAGCCATATACCTCAACAGGTAATTAAAAGAGCCATCCATATTGCCAAAGAAAGCAATTCTATATTGAAGGCAGTATTTATTAATGATATTAATGGTTTAAACTTTGGTTATCCTTTTCCGAATGATTTGTATTTAATGGGAGAAAAAGTAAGGGCGGAAACCAGGACAGAAGAAAGTATGAAACTACTGGAAAGTTTAGCACAGCAATTTAAAGATGAATGTAACGAACAGGGGATTAACTATACAATTGAAATTGATAAAGCTGTATCTATAAAGCATTTGATTAACTTAAGCAGTTTTGCTGATTTAATTATTGCTGATTCAAAATCAGATTCAAATGAATACAGTTTAAAAGATTTACTGGCAGATGCACATTGTCCACTTCTGCTTGTATCAAAAAATGCAGAGCCAATAGAAAAAATATATGTGGCATACGATGGTAGCGCTTCCAGCATGTATGCTGTAAAAATGTTCAGTTATATTTTTCCTGAGTATAAAAATTTTAATGTTCACTTATTTCATATTGCTGCTGGAGATAGTAGTGCAATCCCGCACTTAGACGAGATTAAAAGCTGGGCCTCAAAACACTTTTCAAATATTAAATTTGAATTGATTACTGGAAGTACAAAAAAACAATTGGTGGAACATATACGACAAGGTTCAGAAAAAACCATCATTGTAATGGGGGCTTACAGTGGCTCTTCCATTACCCGTTTATTTTTGAAAAGTACCGCTGAATCTGTAATAAACGAAACGAATGCCAGCTTATTTATTACGCATCAATAACAATTAAAATAAGTATTATGAAAAAAATTCTTGTTACCACCGATTTTTCTGATAAGTCCAGGGCTGGTTTATTATTTGCCATTCAATTGGCAGCTCAAAATAAATTTGACCTTACTTTTTTTCATACCTACCTTATTGTAACACCTGCTGCATGGAATTTTGTAA
>JBGSIG010000053.1:0-4814 GCA_041742655.1 Ferruginibacter sp.
TCCATGTTTAAATAATTTAATTCCCAACTATATTATTACAGTTGGGAATTCTTGTTATTTATACCGTTTTATAATGGGTAGCTGCGTTGCCCTTTTTCTAATTTTATAACAAATTTATTATATGAGTTTAGCAACTAAATCTGTAACGTTTGATATTGGCGGAGGCCGTATGGTTACCATCGAAACCGGTAAAATGGCCCGCCAGGCAGATGGTGCGGTTACCGTGCGCCAGGGAAATTGCATTTTATTGGCAACCGTAGTGGCAAATAAAGAGCCAAAAGATGGGCAGAGTTTTTTCCCATTATCGGTAGATTACCAGGAAAAGTTTTCATCAGCGGGACGTGTACCAGGTTCTTTCTTTAAAAGAGAAGCACGTTTAAATGATTATGAAATATTAACCAGTCGCCTTATAGACAGGGCTTTAAGGCCGTTGTTTCCAGAAGATTATTTATGTGATGTGCAGGTATTGATCAGCCTCGTTTCAAGTGATGCTGAAGTAATGCCCGATGCGTTGGCTTGTCTTGCTGCATCTGCTGCATTGGCCGTGTCTGATATTCCTATCCAGGAAATTATTTCTGAGGTACGCATAGGTAGAAAAGGCGGTATTTTTATCGTTAACCCAAGCCGCACAGAATTAGCAGAATGCGATTTGGAATTCATCATAGCCGCTACCGAAAGGAATATTATGATGGTAGAAGGCGAGGCAAGTGAGTGCCAGGAAGAAGACCTGATTAAAGCAATTGAGCTGGGTCACGAAGCAATTAAAATTCAGATAAAGGCACAGGCCGATTTAAGAGACCAGGTGGGTAGTGCTGTTAAAAGAGAATATACCAAACCTTACCGTAACGAAGAATTAAACCAAAAGATAGCAGCATTTGCAAAAGATAAAATGTATGCTATCTCGGCATCAGCTTCTACAAAGCATGATAGAAGTGATGCCTATAAAGCATTGCACGAAGAAGTGAAAACTTTTTTAGGGGAAGAATTACCAGACGAAGATAAAAAACTCATTGGGCACTATACTGGCGAATTACAATATTACGTGGTTAGGGATATGATTCTTAACGATAGGAAACGTTTAGATGGAAGGGGTACAGAAGATGTTCGGGACCTTTCAATGGAAACAAGTATTTTACCAACACCACACGGATCGTCTTTGTTTACAAGAGGCGAAACCCAATCCCTTACCACCGTTACTTTTGGAACTCCATTAGACGAGCTATTGGTAGAAAGTGCTTTTAAATCTGATTATACAAAATTCATTTTACATTATAACTTTCCTCCGTTTTCAACCGGTGAAGTAAAGATGATGAGAGGCGTTGGCCGTAGAGAAGTTGGTCATGGTAATTTGGCTATGCGTTCTTTAAAGAAAATGATGCCGGGTAAAGAATATCCTTACACTGTACGGGTAGTGAGTGATATCCTTGAATCAAACGGTTCTTCGTCTATGGCTACTGTTTGTGCAGGTTCGCTCGCCTTAATGGATGCTGGCGTACCCGTCAAAAAACATGTAAGTGGTGTGGCAATGGGTCTGATTAAAAAAGAAGACCAGTTTGCTGTGTTGACGGATATTTTAGGGGATGAAGATCATTTGGGCGATATGGATTTTAAAGTTACCGGAACCCGTGATGGCATTTGCGGCGTGCAAATGGATATTAAAGTGGATGGTTTAAGTATGGATATTATGCGCCAGGCATTGGAACAGGCACGCAAGGGCCGCTTACATATTTTAGATGCGATGTACGCATGTATGCCGGAACACAGAGAAGACGTGAAGCCGCATGCACCAAGAATGGTTAAGTTAACAATTGATAAAGAATACATTGGTGCGGTGATAGGGCCAGGTGGAAAAGTTATCCAGGAAATGCAGCGTGAAACCGGTGCTACTATCAATATTGAAGAAGTAAACAATGTGGGTGAAGTAAGTGTGTTCTCTGCTTCAAAAGAAAGTCTGGATAAGGCGGTTAACTGGATAAAGGGGTTGGTTGCAGTACCGGTTGTAGGCGATACTTATGACGGAACTGTGAAGAGTATTAAAGAATTCGGCGCATTTGTTGAATTTCTCCCTAAAAAAGAAGGTTTATTGCACATTAGTGAAATAAGCTGGAAACGCCTGGAAACAATGGACGGTATTTTTAAGGAAGGCGATAGGGTAAAAGTTAAGCTGCTGGATGTTGACCAACGTACCGGCAAATTTAAACTAAGCCGCAAAGCATTAATGCCAAAGCCTGAAGCTCAGCCAAGAGGCGAGGCACCTACTAATAATTAATTTTATTTTTATAAATGAATTCCTCCGGAGAAATTTTCTCCGGATTTTTTTTATACATTATTTTGCAGTTTGAAAATAATTAATGGTGCAGGCAGGCTGAGATGCTATAGACTTTTTTATGAATTACATATCATTTGATTTTGAAACAACAGATGCTGATCTTTCTGAGCAATTGGTGGCATTATTAAGTGACCAGGGATTTGAAGGCTTTGAAGAAACCGGACAATATTTAAAAGCATTTATAAAAGAGGATGAATTTAATGAAGCTTCTTTCAAAATCATTGAAGCTCTGTTTCCAACATTAATTTTCAAGAAAACACTTGTTGAAAATATTAACTGGAATAAGCAATGGGAAGACAATTTTACACCAATTGTAATAGATGATTTTGTAGCGATACGTGCTGCATTTCATCCTCCAATCCCCCATACCCAACATGAAATAATAATAACCCCTAAAATGAGTTTTGGCACCGGGCATCATGCCACCACTCATTTAATGATGCAGCAAATGCAGCAGTTGGATTTTACCGATAAAAAGGTGCTGGATTTTGGCACCGGCACGGGTATACTGGCAATCTTAGCCGAAAAGCTGGGCGCCACTAAAATATTGGCCATCGATAATGATGAATGGAGTGTCACGAATGCACAAGAAAATATAATTCAGAACAACTGCAATAAAATTGTTGTTGAACAACAAAGTATTATTCCGACGGAGGAGAAATACGATATAATATTGGCTAATATCAATCTAAACGTAATAAGTGCTAGCCTGGAGGACATTTTTTCTGTTGCAGGTATTGGATGCAAAGTGCTTTTTAGCGGTTTCCTGATCGGTGATGAAATGCAGTTACAGGCTGATATTGAGGCAATTGGCCTTAAATATTCCACCACTTTCAAAAAGGGAGACTGGGTAGCAATCAGCGCTTTTAAATTATAATTATTTATACTAATTAACAATACAATTACGTTAAGTAACTACGCCAGGCAATATTTTTTTAGTACATTTGCGGTTCAACTCACCATAAATATCAATGAAAGAACTTCTACTCATAATAATAGCATTTATCATCGGCTCTACTCCAACAGCATTAATAGTAAGTAAGAATTTTTTTGGAATTGACATCAGGGATTATGGCAGTGGTAATATGGGCGCCACTAATACTTTTAGGGTATTAGGGTCTAAATATGGAACGCTCGTGATGGTCTTCGATATCTTAAAAGGAATGGCAGCCGTTGGCCTTTGTTATTTTTTACCCGGTTATTTAGATGATGAATGGGCTCGTACCAACCTGATGATTGGATTGGGATTAGCCGCGGTGTTGGGGCATATTTTTCCCGTTTTCGCACAATTTAGAGGCGGTAAAGGTGTAGCAACCTTGTTTGGAATGATGCTGGCAATTCAGCCCGTTATTGCTGCAAGTTGTGTTGGGGTATTTTTATTAGTATTGTTTCTTACCAGGTATGTGTCTTTAAGTTCTATTTTGGCAGGTTTATCGTTGCCTATTTTTGTTTTATGGATATGGAATGATGATGTGGTTTTATATAGAATATTCGCCATTTTGGTAGCGGCAATGATTATACTTACCCATCAAAAAAATATTATCAAAATTTTGAGAGGCAGCGAAAGCAGAGTGCCTATTTTTAAGGCCCGCGACAGGCGGAAAGCCCGTCGTAAGTAGCCTTTATCCTTTTCTTTTTTCTCCGATTTATTGTTCCCAAAAAAATTATTACTTCCAAAATTGGTACGTCAATTGTTTAGATGTATGAAAATTTAGTAAGATGAAAAAAATCATTATCCTTATAATTGCCATTCCTCTATTTATTGCATGCAGCAAGAACGCAGTCACTGGCCGTAAGCAGCTTAGTTTAATACCTGAAAGCCAGTTGCAGGAAATGGCAGTTACTCAATACAAAAGTTTTCTATCTGAGAGTAAAGTTGTTAGTAGCAGCACCAATAAGGATGCAGAAATGGTAGTGCGTGTAGGAAAACGTATTGCTACGGCTATTACTGATTATTATACGAAGCAAGGCAAAGGGAGTATTTTAAATGGATACAAATGGGAATTCAACTTGGTTGATAACAAGGAAGTTAATGCCTGGTGTATGCCGGGGGGTAAAGTTGTGGTTTATACTGGTATATTACCCGTTACACAAAATGAAGCCGCCCTTGCTGTTGTATTGGGGCACGAAATAACCCATGCGGTTGCGGAACACGGTAACGAAAGAATGAGTAATGAAATATTGACACAAGGTTTAGGTGAACTGGTAAATATTGGCACGTCAACTAACCCGCAAGTAAATAGTATTTTTAATACGATATATGGCCCCGGTAGCCAGATTGGTTACACATTACCCAATTCACGTAAACAAGAGTACGAGGCGGATCATTACGGATTAATATTTGCGGCCATGGCAGGATACAATCCCAGGGAAGCAATTCCCTTTTGGCAAAGGATGGCTGCGTTAAGTCAGGGGCAGAAACCTCCGGAATTGTTAAGTACTCACCCTGCTGATGCTGAGCGTATCAAAAAGTTAAATGAGTACA
>JBGSIG010000054.1:0-2542 GCA_041742655.1 Ferruginibacter sp.
TGTCTTTGTAGCGAATTGGCCAGTCAACTGCAAAGCCATCCCGGTCCGGACCTTCAAAATCAAAATCACTCCAGCGCTGCGTTTGCCTTGCCCACATAATACTTTTGCCGCCTACCTGGTATCCGCGTATCCAGTCAAATGGTTTTTCCTGTACGTAAGGATGCTCTTTATCTTTTACAAAAAATTGCATGGCATCTTCTTTAAATGCATAACATTTTGTTATGATGGGATTGTCTTTGGCAATAGCATAAGGTACCTGGCCACGATGCTTAAACTCCCATGGTAACATATTGGTGGTAGGATAATCTTTTAAATGCTCTACGTTACGGCCACGTTCCAATACTAATGTTTTTAATCCCAGCTCGCAAAATTCTTTTGCTGCCCAGCCACCACTCATGCCACTACCAATAACTATAGCATCAAAAGTATTTTTATCGGCTCCCATAATTTATTTATTGTTTTTTATTAAAATGAAATTCTATATCAGGCTCTTTTATTTTTAAGCAATACACAACCTTTAAAATCTGGCCCGGGTATCATTTTGTAATGGCGAACATCCAGCATAAATGGTTTAGAAGTGGTGAAGGCCTGATGGATATGATTTTTAGAAACCTGGTAAAACTTTTCAACATCAGCGGGTATTTCTTTTTTATTTTCTACTGTAGTTAGCCAATCTTTTTTTTGTTGCGGAGTGCAATCAGCAAATGATTTGTCATATTTATCCTTAACCATTTTATTAAACTGATGCAGGCCATCAATAAATATTTTTTGATCATCAGGGGCGTAACAATCGTTTACCATCATTAAAGTAAACTGCGATGCCTGCACCCCATCGGCACCAATAAAATTTGTTGTTGGAATGATCGCTTCACCCAGTGCAGCCATCATTTTTTCTTCACTTTCTGTTATAGAAATATTTGTAAGCGAAAGATCAGTTTTATCTTTTTGCAAACAGGACGGCAGTAAAGCAGCGCCTGTAGAAAAAATCATCGCGGTGCGAATGGCGTTTCTTCTATTCATGTGGCAATTTTATTTAAATGAATATACTATAATAAAAGTCTTACTTTATTTCCATTTATACAGTTTGAGTATAGCTATTTGGAAATGGATAAAAAAGTATCTGTAATTTTAGTATAAGCAGGGTTTCGCCGATGTGTAGGTTTAAAAAAAATATTCAATCAAAAACCGCCAGGACAGAAAATGCCATTATTGCCTATCGCCTATTCCTCTTTTGCCTATTTCCCAACGTCTATTTCTGCCTTGCCTAGTCTACAATTTTAATTTAGCCAGGTAATCCATATCTTCTTTAAGGCTTTGCATTGCATTTACTTCATATTCTTCCTGCTCTACGTAAAAATATTTCATGCCCGATTGTTTGCTGTGTTTTAATATTTCCAGTATGGGTACCGAACCTTTTCCAAATTCTACGCTATGATTTTTCTGCAGGTCCATATCCTTTAAATGCCACAATGGAAAACGTCCCGGGTATTTTTTAAAATATTCTAAAGGGTCATTGCCACTTGCTACCACCCAGCCTAAATCCAATTCCATATATACAAGATTTGGGTTGGTGTCATTCAACAAAACATCGTACAACACCTTGCCGTTATCTTTTTCAAATTCATAATCATGATTGTGATAGCCGAATTTCATATTCATCTTTTGGCAATCATCGCCAGCCTTGTTGAAAGCAGCGGCAGTTTTTTTGTAGTTGTCAACTGTTTGCCCTGCGGTTGGCATACTGGAGCAAATAAGGTATTGAAGCCCTGCAGAAAAACCGTCTTCCATTGTCTGTTGCCATTTATCGTCTAAATGAATATGGGCACTACTAAGGGTCATGCCCAAATCGTTACAAAGGTCTTTCATTGCCTTTGGCCTCATACCGTAGAAATATCCTTTTTCGCTTCCGGCCGATTCTATCTGTTTTACTCCAATTTTTGAAAGCTGTTTTAAGGTGCCTGCTGGGTCTGCGAGCATCTCTTTACGAACAGAGTATAATTGAACCCCGACATTATCAATAATGTTTGTTGTTTTTGCAAATGAGGGTAATAGCATGGAACCAGCTGCAAAGGTTCCGGTTTTCTTTAAAAATTCGCGGCGTGTTTTCATGAAATTATTTTTTGGCGTGTGGAAAAAATAGCAATCTTATTGAATGGCAAGTTACGGCAATTGGTCTTTTAAAAGAGTAGATAGGGTAGATAAAGTTGCAGATGGAAATAGGCGCCATATCATTTAGAGTATAAACCACTATTGTCATACTGAGGAAGGAAGGATATGTTGGGCAGTTGTTTCAATGATCAACAGATGACTCCTTCGTCGCCATGACAGCCACAGTTTGACAGTTTTAATATCTATTATCATTCGTCGAAAAGAAAGACCGGCAATTGCCAGTCTGAATAATAGTACCAGTAAGTGAAATGCAATTGTCTTTTATAAATTAACCCTTGATAATTTTATTATAACTCGTAGCAATACCCTTTATAAGAGACGAGCTGAAACCACGGTGCTCCATTTCGTTTAAACCGGCAATGGTACAGCCTTT
>JBGSIG010000055.1:0-3925 GCA_041742655.1 Ferruginibacter sp.
ATTAAATCCTTTTACCTTTTTTATTTCCTGTATGTTTCTAACCGTACCCCAAAATACTACCCCACGTTTTGTTTTTGAGTAAATTGAATTGGCTAACCGGTCGCCAATTAATGTACCCTCTTTTACTTTTGCAAAACCATCAGCCACATAAACATCACCATCACGCAGCATTTCTATAGGCCACACATTGGATTGTGCTTTGGATCCGTGTCCTTCTGCCAGCCCAACTTTTCTTACCAGGTCTCCAAAATCTGGCCTTTGTGGCATATACTGCGCCGTAACTGCCCGCCCGGTCATTACATTATTGGAATCCAGATTAACCATCGTCCAATTACCTTGATATTGATTATTAAATTTATTTTTTCTTAATGCACCCCAGGCATGCGTTAAAACAACATGCTTTAGCCTTTCCAGTAATCTATCCGATACATAGGGCCTGCCATCAGGCAAGCGTTCGCCTTTCCAATTTGCAGTTAAAGAAACAATATAGGCGCTATCCATAGCAACTCTGTTATATTGAGCAAGTATGGAATTGCTGCCGGATGTTAGGAATATAAAAATTAGTACGCCATAACAATATTTATTCATAACAGTTTAATTTATTTGTGAAAGTTTTAAATTTTAATGCTGATAATTTATTCATGAATTTTATTTTTTATTCATTAAAGGAACTTCAAAATAGGTGAAATTGTCCCACTTGTTATTATAAAAAGTTAATAGATGCAGTGCCGGCTCTAAAAATGTAATAGCCCCAATTTCTGCTTTGTTACAAATATGATCCGTACCTGTTATAATTGGTAGGTTACTGGAATTAGCATGTTTTTTGATCAACATCAAATGTCACTGTTGCATCATTGTTGCTTCACAAAGCTTCAAGTTCCCAGGTGTTATTTTCGTTTTAATTATCAAATAAGAAAAGAATTTTTAATAGGGTATAAATTATTTTTTACCGGTAGCTGCCCAAAAAATGCCTGCATAAAGATGATTTAAAAAAGCAGGTTCGCTAAATACATCAGGCATATGACCTAAAGCTGTATAAAAAGAGCGCCCCCCATCATATTCGTGATACCATGAGATAGGATGTAAACTTCCCATTCCATCTCCCTTAATATTTTTATGAGCCCATACCACATTAGGATTATAAGTGGTTTCATCAACTGCCAGTATATAATTCAAGCCGCCTATGGTTTCACCTCCAAACTCATACCATTCGTCTGTCCATAATGGCCTGTCAGTAAATCCCTGCAAGCCTGGAAATTTGGTGCTGGTAAGATTTAATTTTGCCGTTTGAATAACAGGGTGAATATGGAACATTCTGCCAACCAGTTTTGTGTACCAGGGCCAGTCATACTCTGTGTCTGATGCACTATGTATGCCAACAAAGCCTTTGCCAGATTGAATGAACCGTTCAATCACTTTTTGTTCTTTTTCGTTAAAAATATCTCCGGTTGTATTCAGAAAAATAATTACCTGAAAACTTTTAAGTAATGTATCTGTAACAGGCATACCATCCTGATGCCATTGTACATTAAAATAATTTCTTATTGCCAGCGTTTTTATAGCGGCAACACCTTCGTTTATCGATTCATGATGCCAGCCTGCAGTTTTGGTAACCAGCAATGCGTTAAATTGCTTTTTTTCCTGTGCAAATACATGATTGCTTGTAAAAATAATAATCAACATTAAAAACAAACTGCTTTTTCTACATTTCATAAAATGATATTAATTAGTGATAAAATATTTATTTTAAATGTTTGCCGCTGGCTTGCTGTTACAGCCATTTATTTTGAGCTAACGGTATTATTTTTTATATAACTATTATCTAACAACCAATCTGCCAACCGTTGCGGCCATGCCTTGATAGAAGCATATGATGTACGGTAGCCCATAGTAAATCCATGTTTTTCTACTGAATACAGATGCAACTCAACTGATGCATTTGCTTTTCTATAAGCGTCATTATTTTAAGAATAGGGTTAGAACAGCACTCGTCATTATTGGCAGCTAATAAAAATACTGGTGGTGCGTCTGCAGGTACAACATCCCTGGCAGCTAATGGTCCCGGATAAATCAGGATTTGAAATGCAGGTTTTCCATTTAATCGGTCAACAGGATCTGTGGCGTTACTGTTTCCATTTCCGGGTTCATATACAACTAATGACACTACTTCACCACCTGCTGAAAAACCCATTATACCAATTTTTGCAGTATCTACACCCCATTCTTTTGCCATGCTTTTTATTAGCCGCATAGCACGATACACATCCAGCATAATATCTTTATCAACTTTGTAAGGAGAGTTTTCTTCCCGGAACAACCGGTATTTTAATACAAACACAGTGATACCCAAAGAATTTAAAAACAATGCAGGGCCTCTGTCTTCAGTATTGTAAACCAATTTTTTAAACCCTCCGCCAAGGCAAATCAAAACAGTGGTTCCATTAGCTTTTCCTTTGTCAGGAAAGTAAGCACTGATGGAAGGGTTGTGAACATTTGTAATCAACCCATCCTTTACAACTTCTGGTTCATTTTTTCTGTTTTCAAAACCGGGAGCTCCATTTTGCCAGAGATCAATTTGCCGGGGTATTGCCTCCTGAGCAACAAGATGATAACCGCTTACCGTTAAAATGATAAATGTGAAAATCTGTTTTTTCATTTGATGGTTTTTGCATTTACCTGGTATCGTTCACACTTCTTTTTAGTAAATAGTTACTTTTTATTAAAGCTTTACAGCCTGTCTCGCTGTTAATTTCCATTCTTTTTTTTGCTTAACCCAAACCAGCAATAATCCAAGATGTAATGGAGATGTTTTACCATCCTTACTAACATTAGTTGCCGATATTACGCACCGAACAATGGCCGTTTTGTTTTCAAAATAAACGACTGCATCTTCCATTTTAAAATCAGTATAGCTGGTGGTATTTGTAACGGCTCCCCTAATCATTTCCGGTCGGTTTTCTACTTTGCCAGTGGAGTGACCATAGGTTACTTTGTCTGCCAGTAAATTTTCCAGCGCAGCACTGTCTTTAACACCAAATACAGCCTCATTCAATTGCTTTATACGCTGCACTACTTTTTCTTCTTCCGTTTGTGCAAAAGATTGAATTGATGAGACAAGTAAGAGAAATAAGATTAATTTTTTCATGTTTTTAATTTTTGCCTGTTATTTAAAATCTGTTACTACAAATTCATATTCACCTTCTTTCCGCATTTAACGGCTGCGTAAAGGGCAACAATAATTTTAAAATCTTTCAGCCTTTCTTCACCATCAACAAGTACAATGGTTTGTTTTCCTTCTAAAATTATTGCAGCCATTTCATCCATCTGCAATGCTCGGTGGCTGTATGTTCCTGCATCCGTTCCCTTTTGTTTGTTGTTGCTTTTATTGGGCTGGCCAAATTTATTGAGCGGCTAACAATTGATCTGTTGATTGTTGTTTAGCGGGTGTTTTTTTCAATGCGATTAAAGTAATAACCGCCGAAAGCAATAAAGAGCCCGACATAAAAATATAGGAGGCACCAAAACCAGCAGTAGTTCCATTTAAAACTCCTACTATATATGATCCCACAAATGAGCCTAATGCACCAAGGCTGTTAATAAGTGCTATGGCTCCTGCGGTAACATTACCGGGTAAAATTTCGGTAATAAGGGCAAAGAATGGTCCATAAGGCGCATACATAGCAGCGCCTGCAATAATGAGCAATACAAAGGATACATAAAAATTACTGGTGCCAACATAGTAGGAACCATAAAATGCCAATGAGGCAATTAACAGACAAGGCCAGATAAATATTTTTCTATTCAATGTTTTATCAGAAAAGTAGGAACAAACTAACATACCGATAATTGCAAATGCATATGGAATAGAGGAAAGCCATCCCGTTTTTACAATATCCATTTCAGGAGCCGAATTTATAATTGAAGG
>JBGSIG010000056.1:0-3317 GCA_041742655.1 Ferruginibacter sp.
CACCACCGACGCAATACCATTAGCTGTCATGAAAGCTATATTCACTTTGCTTAAATCATTTGGTTTAACGATGGAGTGCTGGTAAATAAGCATACCTGTAAATACAACAATACCTACCCAATACCACCAGCCGAAATGGCCATAGATACCAGCAAATACTACACAGGCAGCAGAAAGAATGTGTAATGCTACAGACACCTGCAATGCTTTTGATTTACCGAGCCACGCAGGCATTGAATATAATTTCTGCGACTGGTCAAACTCTACATCCTGCAATGCGTAAATAATATCAAACCCACTTACCCAAAATATTACTGCAAGGGAAAATAAGATTGGTAAAAAAGCAAATGCTCCGGTAACAGCCAGGTAAGCACCAATGGGCGCCAGGCTTAAACCAATGCCCAATACCAAATGGCAAAGCGGTGTAAAGCGTTTAGTGTAACTGTAAAATAAAATTACAAACAATGCCACTGGCGATAAGAAAAAGCATATCCCATTGATAAATAAAGTAGCAATGATGAAAACAATACAATTGATAATAACAAAACGCAAAGCACTTTCTTTAGAGATGACCCCAGCAGGAATTTCCCTGATTGCAGTACGTGGATTCTTTGCATCAAAGTGACTATCAAGATAGCGGTTGAATGCCATGGCAGCGGAACGGGCAGTAATCATACAAAGAATAACAAGAAAAAATTTTAATATAATTTTTTGCCAGATTATAAAATTTGTAATGTCATAACCCCAGCCTATTGTCATATTCAAATTTGATTGTCCAGTATATAACCCTGTCGGAGATTTTATTCCCAAGAAAAACCCAATAATCGCAAAAGGCATTGCAAAAATGGTGTGGCTAAATTTAACTAAACTCAAATATTTTTTTATACTACTCATTCATCAGATTTTTAAATCCTCAATTATAATGCTCCTGTACTGTTCCCCTTCGGCACCAGGGGCCTTTTTCTAACCAGCTCCCACAACACAACACCTGCTGCTGTTGCAATGTTCAATGAATGTTTCATCCCGAGCTGAGGTATTTCGATACAACCTGTACATTGTTGAATAGTAGTCTGCTCTACGCCGGTAACTTCATTACCAAAAATTACCGCCACTTTATCACCAACATTGTAATTCACTTTATTCAGCATGGTGCTACCTTCAGTTTGTTCCACTGCAAAAATGGTATACCCTAAGTCTTGTAATTCGCATATTGCCAAATTCGTGTTCTCAAAATGTTTCCAAGTAACAGTGTCTTCTGCCCCAAGGGCCGTTTTTTTAATTTCCTTATGCGGTGGGCTGCAAGTGTAGCCACATATATAAATCGCTTCCAGCAAAAAGGCATCGGCTGTTCTAAAAACACTGCCCACATTATAAGCGCTTCTAATATTTTCCAACACCGCAATTACAGGGATTTTTTCTGACTGTTTAAATTCTTCTATTGTCAAGCGATTTAAATCCTCCATGCTCAGTTTTCTCATTCCAAAAAATTATGCGCAAAAGTAATTCACATTCAGCATAAACATTGCCATAAACTAAGTAAAGCCCTATTTTTGCGCCTTCCGCTCAATAATTATAATAGAACAATAAATCAGTATGGCTAAAGGTTCAGCAGAAACACCCCTCATGCAACAACACAATGCCATCAAGGCCCGCTACCCTGATGCTATTCTGCTGTTCAGAGTAGGTGATTTTTATGAAACCTTTGGACAGGATGCGGTTAAAGCTTCAGCGGTATTGGGTATTACCCTTACAAAAAGAAATAATGGCGATGCCAATTCATCGCAATTAGCAGGTTTCCCTCATCATGCCCTGGATACTTACTTACACAAACTGGTAAAGGCTGGGTACAGGGTAGCCATTTGCGACCAGTTAGAGGATCCAAAACAAGCCAAAGGCATTGTAAAAAGAGGAGTTACAGAACTTGTTACACCGGGTGTGGCCACCAGTGACAAGTTGCTGGAACATAACAGCAATAATTTTTTAGCGGCACTACATTTTGAAGAAAATAAAGCCGGAAATTATAAAATTGGAATGGCTTTTTTAGACATTAGTACCGGTGAATTTTTTATTGCAGAAGGTGACAAAGAATATGCAGATAAACTCTTGCAAAGCCTTAAACCAGCCGAAGTAATTTTTCAACGAAACCGACAGAAGCTTTTTAAGGAATACTTTGGCAATAAGTTTTTTACATATGCCCTGGATGAATGGGTATTTGCGGAAGCCTACGCACACGAAAGTTTACTAAAACATTTTGGCACCCACAGTTTAAAAGGGTTTGGAATTGAAGGTTTGGCTGAAGGCATTGTTGCTGCGGGTGCTGTTTTACATTATTTAAAAGATACAGAACATCCCAACCTTGGCCATATCACTTCTATACAGCGTATTGACAGGGAAGAGCATTTATGGATGGACCGCTTTACCATTCGTAATTTAGAATTATTCGGCGGTGCCGACGGCAGCAACACTTTATTGAAAGTACTTGACAATACTGTTTCACCCATGGGAGCCCGTATGCTTAAACGCTGGATGGTACTGCCATTGAACAACCTTATAAAAATTCAGGAACGGCTGGATACTGTAGAATTTTTTATTAAGGAAACAGATATCAGAAATAAAATTACCCACCATGTAAAGCAAACAGGTGATGTGGAAAGGCTGGTGAGCAAAGTACCACTTAAAAAAGTTAGCCCAAGAGAAGTATTACAAATTGCCAAAGGGCTGCAGCAGGTGCAAGCCATTAAAACTATTTGCAGCACGCTTACTAACGGTTACCTGCAACGCCTTGGAGATTCTTTAAATCCCTGCACTTTTATTGCAGACAAAATTGTTCGGGAAATTAGTGAAAACCCGCCTGCGCTGGCATCTAAGGGTGGTATGATAGCCAATGGTATTGATGAAGAACTGGATGCCCTGAGAAAAATTTCAAGCGGTGGCAAAGAATACCTGGTAGAATTGCAACAAAAAGAAACAATAGCAACTGGCATCTCGTCGCTGAAAATAAGTTTCAATAATGTATTTGGATATTATTTAGAAGTAACCAACCTACACAAAGCAAAAGTGCCCAACACTTGGATACGCAAACAAACGCTTGCCAATGCTGAACGTTATATTACGCCTGAACTAAAAGAGTACGAAGAAAAAATTATTGGAGCAGAGGATAAAATATTGCTGATAGAAATACAACTCTTTGAAAAATTATTAAATGAGTTGCAGGACTATATTACTCCCATGCAGGTGAATGGCCATGTGATGGCGATGATGGATTGTATTACCTGTTTTGCCAACAATGCCTTGCAGTATAATTACAAAAAGCCCCT
>JBGSIG010000057.1:0-6583 GCA_041742655.1 Ferruginibacter sp.
ATTCCTTAACAGGCGATTCTGCTGCTGTAACTGCTGTAGTTGACGAAAAAGTGGTGTCTACTGATGCTGATGCGCTAACTGTAAGTGCTATCGTTTGGCAAAATAATACAAAGAAGAAAAAATAAAGACTGGCTGGCAAGTGTTTCAGTAAGGCAAAAAACAGGGATTTGTTTTGAAACAACTCCCTGTTTTTTTTAACGCTATCGTTGGCGTAGGTGCATTGATACATGAGAACGTTGCATTTATAAAATAATAAAATGAGTTTACAATAGCCTTTATCTCCCTACACAAAACTCAGCCTCTAACGGTAATTTTCGTCACAACCAACCAGATTTTTTAAGGAAATAATACAGCGCAGCACAGCTTGCAACTGTTACAAAAATTACCGCATAATAGCCGTAGTGCCAATCCAGTTCGGGCATAAATTTAAAATTCATTCCATAAAATCCCGCCACCAGCGTAGGTACGGCAATGATGGCTGCCCAGCCGGAAAATTTTTTAGACACTTCATTTTCTGCAATAGAAATCAGAGAGAAATTGGCTTCCATGGCACTGTTCAGCAGTTCACGGGTATTGTCAACTGTTTCGTTGATGCGTAACACGTGGTCGTACACATCCCTGAAATAAGGTCTCGTTTCCTCAGAAATACATTTAATATCAAAACGCATTAGCCGGTTGCAAATATCTATTAATGGCGATACTGCCCGTTTTACTTCAAGCAATTCTCTTTTTAAATCGTATATGTTTTCGGTTGTTTCGCGGTTTGGCTTTTCTTTAAAAATTTTATCTTCTATCAATTCCAGTTCATGTTCCAGTTCGTGCACTATCGGAAAATATCGATCTACAATAAAATCCATAACAGCGTACAGCACAAAGCCCTGCCCTTTTTTCATCAGCTCCGGCGTAGATTCACAGCGTGCTCTTACATCCGTGTATGGTACATCCGAACCATGCCTTATAACAACAATGAAGTTATTACCGACAAAAAAATGAGTTTCTCCAAACTCTATATGATGCTGCTCATTTGTTTGAGCGGTACGCAATACCACAAAAATTGAATCAGCATATAATTCTACTTTGGGGCGTTGATGGGCATTGTGTGCGTCTTCCACAGCAAGTTCATGCAGGTTAAATTCATGCTTTACCTTTTGCAGTATTTCTTCTGATGGCTCATACAAACCAATCCACACAAATTGATCCTTTTCCTGTAAAATTGTATGTACGTCCCGTAGTCTGACATCGGCAATTCGTTTGCCTTCAGCATAAGTTGCACAGTTTACAATTTCATTCATGCAATTATATTTAGAGATGATTGTGATGGCCGCACTTTAGCAGGAGCAATTGATGGTGAAAGTTAAAAATAATTTCTTTGAAAGAATAATAAGTTTTAAATGGGCAAATCTTACGGATGGGCACAAGGCAATTATAGCAAGCCACATTAACTACTAACAGACATCGATATTTCTGGCAAATTATTTACCGGTACGATAAGTTCTTTTTCTACAAAATACATATCAATTTCGCCCACGTTCTTGGCATATATTTTTCCGCGGTAACTGCATTCAAATTCGTCTTTAACCAATTCGTAGGTTGACGCTGAAATATTTACCCTGCCTGGTTCGCCATTGCTTTCCATACGGCTGGCAATATTTACAGTACTTCCCCAAATATCGTAGGCATATTTTCTCTTTCCCACCACGCCTGCTACAATTGGGCCAACGTGCAAGCCAACGCGTAAGTCCCATGGCTCAAGGCCTTGCTGTTCCTTGCGTTTATTGTTTTGAAGAATGTAGTCCTGAATTTCCAAACTTGCTTTAACCATATTGTAGGCATGCCTGCTGTCTGGCAGGGGAATACCTCCGGCACACATATAAGCATCTCCGATGGTTTTTATTTTTTCAAGATTATATTTCCCAATGATATGGTCAAATGCAATAAAACACCGGTTGAGTTCTTCAACAAGGTCCTGCGGTGTCATATTATCTGCAATAACAGTAAAGCTTCTAAAATCAGTAAACATAACGGAAACCGATTCAAAATTTCTTGGCGTGGCCTGCCCGTTTTGCTGCAATTCTTTTGCAACTTCGGCAGGAAGAATATTTAACAATAAACTTTCAATCTGTGCTTTTTGATGATCCAGTATTTTATTTGTTTTTACTTTTTCGCGGTAATTCCTGAATATTAGCACTGCAATTAAAAGAACCAGCCCCAAACCTGCACCCAGCGCATTCTTTGCAAGCTTCTGTCGCCTTAAGTCTGCTTCCCGCAATGCCTTATCTTTTGTAAGCAAGCTTATCTCGCCCTCTTTTTTCTGCAGGTCAAAATCAAATTGAAGTGTCCCCAATTTTTTATCATTGGCAATATTGTACATGGTATCTTTAAAATTAGAAAAAAGAGACTGGTACTTGAAGGCATTTCGATAGTCTTGTGACATTGCATACGACACTGACAAACCTTCATAAATATCTTTTAAATCAGAATTGGCATTTACTTCCAAAGCGGGCGCTTCTGCTTTCTTAAAATTCAAAATTGCGTTTTGATAGTTGCCTCTTTTTTCATAGGCATTTCCTAAGCCTACCAACGATTTAATTACGGAAGGTTTAATATCTAACTTTTGGGCAAGGCGTAAAGCCTTATTATGATTTTGCAATGCCTGGTCGAATTTGCCATCCCGGGTATATAATTTACCAATGGCGTTATAGGCATTCATGGAGCCTTCTGAATTGCCGTATACTTTTAGTGCCTTGTCAAAATAAAACATGGCCTTTACAGCATCCTTCTTTTCCGAATAAATATCCCCAATGTTTACACAAATAGCCCCTAACTCTTCTTTTCTATCCAGTTCTTCACAAATGGGCAATGCCTTTAAATAATATTGCAACGCCTTATCAAGCGTTGCAGGTTTATTAGCATACACAGCACCCACATTGTTAAGCGTGGTAAGCATTCTCAATTTATTTTTTGAAATCTCTGCAAACTTTAATGATTCCAAATAATTATCAAGCGCCTTTACATCATCGCCCTGTTCATAATAAACTGCACCGATATTACTGTAAATGTTTGCGATGCCAACATTATCCTTGATCTCTTTAAAGAATTTTAACGACTGGCGATAATAGTCCAATGCCTCCAAATATTTATTAAGATAGTAATAGCTGATACCTATATTCTTCAGCGCATAGGCTTCGCCTTTAGGGAAGCCTATGTTCTCAGCCATTGTTTTGGCCTGGGTGGCTAACGCAATAGCATGTGCCGGGGAGTCTGTAAAATATTGTCTGCTTTGCTGTATTAAATCATTTACCATAGTCGTATCTCCTGTGGCTTTGCTTTTTTCGGAAATGGATTGTGTTACCCCATACAGCGAAGCAAATAAAAGAAACAGGCCTATGATTGTTTTTTTATAATTCATTTAAAGAGTAAATGTTTTATTGGCACCGCCAAGTTACAAAAAACTTGAGTAGAAAAATTGATAATGCATTCTTGATTTGATAAAAGTCCGAAGGCATCTGCTTAAATGTTTGATGATATTATGCGGATAGAAAAGAAGGCTGGACTCTTATTTTGGCCCATCGGTATAGCAACTTCGTGATTATCAAAAACTATATTTTTAACCAGCGGTTTAAAAACGATAGGCCACTACTTTCAAAAAAAGAAGGTAGTGGCCTATATGAAATTAAATGTTGTATTTACACTTTTTTATTCTTTTACAATGCTGATGTTTCGGTATCCTTTTTCGCCTTTTACTTTAATAAAATACATGCCACTGGATAAGCCAGACAGGTCAATTTCTACAGCATGTGTTGAAACTTGCCTTGCCCCTTTAACCGTATGTTGTTTTCCATGCGAATCGTATAATAGCAGTCCCTTAACATTAATTACATCATCAGCAATATAAACTGTAGCCCGGCTCCTTGCAGGATTGGGGAAAATGTTAACGTTACCGGCCGGAGTAATTTCTGTTGGGGCCACTTTAAGTAATTCATTTTCCAACGCCATTGCGGTATTTACATCAGCCTGCCTGCCGTTATAACCGGCATAAATTGTGCACTTTTTAGATGAAGAGCTGGCAGTGACTGAATTCAGCACCTTAGTGTAACAATTATATGTCCTCAATTCCCATTTCAATGAAGTACCATCAAAAGGTATATCAAACCTTGTAGTACCACGTGAGAAAATAACCGGCTGCTGCGAAGCATCGAAGGAGCCATACGAAGAAACTTTATTGTCAGACCCTATCGAAACACACACTGTTGCATAGTTATTATTTTTTGCATAAAAATGTGCTACATACCTGCGATTCTTTGGCAGATATGATGAGCCCCTGTCTTCAACACAATCAAGGTACACGTCAACATCATCTACAAATAATCCTCTTGGATTAATATACAATTTACCCTCGGCATAACTGATAGCGTAGTTGCCTGCATTTGCAAAACCGGGCAAAGAAGGAATAATCGAATACACACCGGCCCAACCTGCACATGCAGGGCTAAGGTTGTATTTTACTGTAGGGTTATCTCCATTTACCAATCCCGTGATGGTTGAAGTATATACCGGGTATGGTTCGCCCACATGTATTACATTATCGTCGGCTTTCACCAGCAACGGAGCTTTGGTAATTGTAAATGGATTTATTGTATTGAGGCTTAAACTATAATTAGCACCAGCCGAAAGACTGCCTAACGTAAATGCATAGGTGCCGACATTGTTTCCACTTACCCTATACAATGCCCCTGTGAAATTAGAAGGTGCCAGGCCGCAATTGTTTGTAAACGTAAATGCCGGATCACTTGTGCCATATACCTTAGTTTGCCCAGGCGTTGGTGTAATAACAACCGGCCTAACAGTAATGGCAAAAGTTGATACGGGTGCAACGGTAGAAAGTACCACACTAAAATTGCTGCCTGCAGATAAACTACCGGTTGTGTACGCATATGCACCAACATTTTCGCCGCTAACACGGCCAAGCGCCCCGGTAAAATCAGTTGAAGCCAAACCGGCATCGTTTGCAAAAGTAAAAGCCGGATCAGGCGATCCAAATACTTTGCTCTGCGCTGCTGCAGGGGTAATCATAACTGTTTTTGCCGTTATAGCGAAAGTATTTGTTCCATCGAGCGTCAGCGAATAATTGGTACCAGCACTAAGCGTTCCAAGTGTGTAAGCATACATGCCTATATCATTGCTACCAACACGTGCAAGCGCTCCGGTAAAGTCTGTTTCATTAAGGCCTGAGTTATTAGTGTAAGTAAATACAGGATCATCGGTACCAAATACTTTTGTTTGCCCGGCAATGGGAGTAACAGCAACAGCTGCGGGAACGATGTTGACAACACCTACATTACTGGTGATATCCAAATTGTCATTTAATAAAGAACCCGGTATCACAAACTGGTCTCCAACATCAAGCCCAGTAAGCATATTGAGGGATTTTAACTGGCTTTGCCCCTGACCAATTTCGCTTGAATCCAATATAACTGCCGTTTTACTCTCCCCGGTTACAACAGGTATAGTATCTCCGTTTACTATGGTAACCGCCTTTCCATTTACAATGGTTACCGCTTTGCCATTCACAATAGTTAAATCCTCTCCATTTACTATCGTTACTGCTTTACCATTCACAATGGTCACTGCCTTGCCATTTACAATTTCAATGCTCTCATCACCATTCACGATGGTTACTGCCTTTCCGTTCACAATTGATTCAATATCTACCAGGCCCCGAGGACTCACATCAGAAACAGATGTAAGCATATATGTTTGTGCGGAGTTATCGTTAAAATCTAAAATAGATTCCTGGGTTATGTCAACAACCTTGGTGGAACCGGTAATATTGCCCTGTGTTTTATTAACTATTTCACGGGCGTTTTGAAGTGCTGGTGTTGTGGCTAAAAAGCTTAACCCCTGCGTATCTTCTTCAGTAAGATTATTAACAATGGTAACAGCTTTGCCATTTACAATCGGTACCGCCTTACCATTTACGATGGTTACAGCTTTTCCGTTTACGATTGCAGCTTCGTCGCCATTTACAATTGGTACCGCTTTACCATTTACAATAGTAACAGCTTTTCCATTCACCAACCCTAATATATCGTTTCCGGCATCGTCTTTTGCCAATTGGCTTTGATGATCCAATTTCAAACTATTACCGAACGCTGCGGAATCAGGAATATTTGTACCGTCAAATTGATAGGTAAATTGAATATCTGGAATTTTCTCGCCGTAGGTGGCAGTGGAATTTTCCGCGGTGATGGTCACCGGGAGCTTTTCTATTGACAAACTTCCATTGGTAAATGCATAGTTATACAATTCCTTAAATCCAACGTCAGTGGAATTATTTGGGTCGAATACCCTTGTCGGCGTTATAGTATAAGTACCTACACTGCTATCTGCCGTAGCTAAAGTGGTCACATTTAAATTAGTAAGACCAAGATCAGCCAGTGTTAAAGAAGTGTGTTGCAAACTATCACCATCTACAAAAACCGTTGCTGTAAGTTCTGGCACTGATTGCGCATATTTTTTTGTTTTATTATTTGCCCTAATCTCGATGTTCTTTTTTACAATATCGAAAAATCTGAGGCTATCG
>JBGSIG010000058.1:0-4278 GCA_041742655.1 Ferruginibacter sp.
CGCAAAGGAAAAAACTACGATAACAAGCGAAAGCCTTGGCACTGATAATACTTTCACCTCATTGTCATAAGCTATTTTTATTTTACCCAACAGGTAAAATCCCCATAAAGCAAAAATGACTATCCAAAGCACAAGAAATAGTTCCCTTGTAAGAATATTTGCCTGTACTACCAGGTCTGCATTGGATAAAAATTTTAATGCCAGTGCCAGTTCAAGAAAACCTAAACTTACTTTAATATCATTAAGCCAATTGCCGGATTTTGGCAAGGAATTTAACCAGCCAGGAAAAGCGGCGAATAATCCGAATGGCAATGCAAGTGCTGAAGAAAAGCCAATCATTCCCCATAGGGGCCCACCAATACTTCCTGTTGCAGCCGATTCAAATAGTAGTGTTCCTACTATTGGGCCTGTGCAGGAAAAGGAAACCAATGATAAAGTAAACGCCATAAAGAATATACCAATCAATCCGCCCTTGCCCGACTGCTTATCTATTTTATTTACAAACGATGATGGCAATGTAATTTCAAATGCACCGAAAAAAGAAGCGGCGAATACCAGCAACAGAACAAAAAAGATAAGATTGAACCATACATTAGTGGACAAAGAATTAAGTGCATCAATACCAAATATTTTAGAAACCCCAAAACCCAATAGTACATAAATAACAATGATAGACAGTGCATAAGTAAATGCATTGCGTATGCCCTGGGCCCTTGTCTTGCTCCTTTTGGTAAAGAAACTGACCGTCATGGGAATCATTGGAAATACACAGGGAGTAAGCAAGGCAGCTAACCCTGCCAGGAAACCGGCAATAAAAATATAGAGAAAGGAATGCTGGCTTACTGATTTTTGTTTTACTGTTTCATTGGTTGCTTTTACTTTTGCAGCATCATTATTTGTCGACGCAATTTGAGAAAGAGCCGGAACATTTATTGAAAATATTTTTTCTTCAGGCGGCAGGCAAACTTCATCGGTACACAGCATGTATGATACTGTTCCTTTAAGAATAAATGCGGAGGCATCTGACACATCAATTATTTTTTTAAACACCGCCAGCTTTGGATAATATCGAAGCGTAATATTAAAGTTGCTGTCAAACTTTTCAATCAGTTTACCAGACTCAATTGTTTCAGAGGACACTTTAAATGAATTACCCGGCTCGATAGTCACGATTGTTTTTTGGGGTCCACCTTCCGCCATTTCTGAAGAATAAATATGCCATCCGGAATCAAGCGATACGGTAAGTAGCACCTGTAGTTGTTTATCGGAAATTTTCTCAACCGCATAATTCCATTTTGCATGGTCTTGTACCTGTGCATAGGTACTAGTTACCCCTGTGATAAAAGAAAGAAATATTAAAAGATGTTTCATTGATTATTAAAATGAGAATTGAATAAATGGAAAGCGAAAATTAAATTCCGGCCAACGCATCGGCAATAGCCTTTTCCATTTCGGGTAAAGAGTAGGAAACATATAAACGCTTTAAAATGCTGCCGGTAGCGGGATTTATGATAGTTACTAAACCGGTGGCTTGTTCTTTTAAAGAAATATCATACACACCGGCAGCCTGGAGTACTGGCTTTTATTTTGCCTTTGTCCTTCTGTTGGTAACATCATTTATTACAACTGCCACCTCTTTTGAATTGGTATAGGCTGGTAGTAATTCGTTTTTTATTTTGCCCTCATTGGCCCGGCAGGTAGGGCACCAGTCGGCCCTGGTAACCATCACTACTAACTTTTTATTGGTTTGAGAAAATACTACCGGGATGGCTAAAAGCGATAATGTAAGGAACAGAAATATTCTTTTCATGTGTTGGTTTTAGCATTTAGACGGCAAAAGGTTGAATAACTTACAAGTAAATTTGGTTTAACTTATCTTTAATAAATTGAAATTCTGCATAACACATTTATGAAATTTATTTACGGCAAAGCAATTATTGCATTTATTATACTCACTACCTATTCTTGTATTAATACAAAAGCCCAGCAAAAAACAATAACTTCTACCGTTTCAAAATTTCAGGTTGGAGCGGAGGTGCAATGGTATCCGGCAGGTTGGTTAATAGGCCCGGTAGCCAATTATTTTATTGCACCAAAACATGTCATCAATTTTCGGGCTGCCATTAATATTGCCGACAGGCATAACTGGAGCGGATTAAACGATGATGAAAGGGGGATTGGCTATGGAGGTTCAGTTGGCTATCGTTTTTTATTAAATCCGTCAAAGAGTAGTCTTTTTTTTGGTGCCAGGGTTGATTTATTTAATACAAAGATTAAATGGAAAAATGATATAGGTACGCCTCTGCAAACTTCCGGTTCAACCACCACACTGGTTTTACAACCCAGCGTAGAAACCGGCTACTGGATAAAACCGAAAAGAAGTAAATGGAATCTGTTGTTTGCCGGTGGTATAGGCGAAGAAATCAATATTAAAACTAAAGGAAAAGAAGTTGGGCAGGGAGGAATGTGGTTATTAAGCTTCTCATTGCTTCGTTTCATTTAAAAATAGCCTAAATATCTGCTACATCCTGTAAGGTAATTTACATTTCCCCGTCCTGATTGTAAAGTTGCGAAAGCAAGTTAGATAATCAGGTAGTAATATGTGTACAGTTTCATTTATTCCAATAAAAAAAGGCGTGATACTTACCTCTAACAGGGATGAGCATATCAGCAGGGGGATAGCATTATATCCCGAATTTTATCAATTGAATGGGAAAAGATTAGCCTATCCCAAAGACAGTAAAGCTGGCGGTACCTGGTTTATCAGCAATGAAAAGGGCGATGTAGGGGTCTTGTTAAATGGTGCATTTGAAAAGCATATCCCACTCCCTGCATACCGAAAAAGCCGTGGGCTTGTGTTGCAGGAACTATTTCAATCCGACTCAGCTTTTGAAAGATTACAGGAATACAATCTTAATGACATAGAAAACTTTACCATCATTTTGTGGGAGCAACAGCAACTAAGAGAAATAAAATGGGATGGTACAAAACTATTTGTGCAACTCCATAATCCGAAACAGGCTCATATATGGTCGTCGGTAACCTTGTATTCCGAAAAAATGATTACTGAAAGGCATGGATGGTTTAACAATTGGTTGCTATCCGACAAAATTATCATGCAGCCAGATATATTGGATTTTCATAGTAATACCGGCACTAATAACAAAGAATACGGTTTGCGCATTTCAAGAGACAATGAAATTTCTACATCAAGCATTACATCCATAAGCCTGGAGAATCAAAAAGCAACATTCTACCACAAAGACCTTATTCAAAATATTGAATCTACACTTCAATATGATCTGATGCAGAAACCAACTATTATAACATCAATAACCACTGAAAGTGAAATTGCTCAAAAAAATTAAAGAAAGTCCTTTTTTCATCAAATTGCTACATTGGGAATATTGGCCGTTTCATGTAGTGTATTCACCCATCTATCCTGTATGGTTATGGTATTGCATTAAAGCCCGTTCGCTTTTCTTTTTTGGCGCATCCAATCCCACCATTAAAAATGCCGGTTTTTTAATGGAACCCAAAAGTGAAATTGACCTCCTGATTCCATCTAAATACAAACCACTTACTTTATTCTTTCCGGCAGGAATTGCCTTTGAGAAAGTAAATGAAATTATCCGGCAAAATAATTTACAATACCCACTGGTGGTTAAACCCGATATAGGTATGCAGGGAAAGGCTGTTGTAAAAGTGCACAATGATTCAGAATTAAAAAATGCAGTTACAAAATTTACTGTAAATTTTATTGTACAGCCCTTTATTCCATTCCCAAAAGAGGTAGGCATTTTTTATGTTCGTTATCCAAATGAGACGCATGGAAAAATTACCGGTATTGTAGAGAAAGAATTTTTAGCAGTTACAGGTGATGGGAAAAGCACAATTGAATCTTTATTATACAATACGCCAAGATACATACTTCAAATCCCCGCACTTAAAAAATTATTAGGTTCTGGCATAAACGATATTCTGAAAAAAGGCGAAGAAAGAATACTGGTTCCTTATGGAAATCA
Source organism: Ferruginibacter sp. (assembly GCA_041742655.1). GTDB lineage: Bacteria > Bacteroidota > Bacteroidia > Chitinophagales > Chitinophagaceae > Ferruginibacter. The sequence continues at coordinate 4,026 of JBGSIG010000058.1, forward strand.
TGTTAGAGGCTCTTTGTTTTTAGACAGTACATATAAAAATACAAAGCAGATAGAATCCTTAATTGACAAGGCCTGCAAATTAATTGATGGGTTTTATTTTGGCCGTTTGGATATTCGTTTTAACAGCTTTAAAGAATTAAGCGAAGACAAAAACTGGAGCATCATAGAATTGAATGGTGCAGGAAGTGAACCTACTCACATGTATGATCCAAAACATTCTTTATTTTTTGCCTGGAAAGAAATTATCCGCCAT
>JBGSIG010000059.1:0-3528 GCA_041742655.1 Ferruginibacter sp.
GGTTTTCTGTATTGTTATATAGCACTACAGGAATGGCGGTAAGAAAGCCGTTGACAGCTAGGAAAGGAATTAAAATAATAGCATAGGCCACCAAAAAAGAAGTAGCATCAAAACCTTTAAAATAGTTTTTATTCAGGTAGATGGTAGCAATAAAAATAGCGGTTAAAATGAACGTGTAACCCGTATATTTTTTTTGATAGAAAATTATGCCTGCAAGTAATAATACTACAGCCAATAATTTTAATATTGCATTGCCGGCTGGTTTATTTTTTAATTGAGGAAAATAGCAACGGATGCATTCATAAATAAATACACAGCAATAAGGAACCACAAAGAAAAAGAATACCTCTTCTATAGGGAGATTGATTAGTTTAATACCGGTGATATAATCGCCATTAAAACTCCATACATTTTTTGTAGTGAAAAAAATATCCCAGGTAATATAAAATATTGCAGGTAATAAAATGGCTGGAAACAGGTATTTCCATTTTTTATAAAACTGTACTTTTTTATCAAAGCTTAACAGCAATGGGCCTGCTAGTGAACAACAAAGAATTAAAAAATAGGTGTAGTGATTGTTCAATTGTTTAAAATTGGAAATATTCTATAAATATTACGTACGCTAAGGTAAAGGATGAATATCGAAAAAATGTACCTGAGCCAATGGCTATCGGTTGCGACGCCGATTAAATTGTTGCAAGCTGTTCCTGAAGTTTGACGGTAATTCAAAAGCGGGCTAAAAAATTATTATTGCGCAGGTCTCAATTTGTCAGCTTTTACTTTCTGCCAATATTTTTTGGCTACCAGCAACATACCAAAACTTTCTCCATGGTATTTGTCTACATGTTTGTGGTGCATTTTATGTGCCCAGCGTATGGTGCGTATATAAGTATTGTTGCTTCTGCTAAACCATCTAAATCGCTGGTGAATAATTACTTCGTGTACAATAAAATAAGCGAACCCATATAGTAAAATACCAAAGCCGATAGCGGCTATTGTGTTCAGGTGATAATGTAAGCCCAACATAATACACAGCCAGCTTGGTATGGCAAAAATCAAAAAGAAGGCATCATTCTTTTCAAAAAATCCAGGCCCTTTCTGATGATGATCCTGGTGCAAATGCCATAAAAATCCGTGCATGACATAGCGATGTGTAAGCCAGGTAACTCCTTCCATTATAAAAAAGGTAACCAATATTATTGTAGTGAATAAAAGCCAGTGCATAAAATAAAAAATTAGTTCAAAAAAGTTCGAAGCAACAAAAAAAACATGACTTGTATCAGTAACAAATTTACAGCAAATTTGTTTTGCTTATTAAACTTGCAAAAATGAAAAACGGTGAGCAGCAAGGCGCTTATTGTAATCCAGCAAATGTAATTATACACTGGAATATCATTGTCAGCCCATTGCCAAAAGCCCAATTTTATTGCTACTGGCTCCATCAGCCAGTCAAATAAAACAGCTAATGTTGCGCCATCGGCAATTACTGATATTGCTTTCAATACTGGTGGGGGAGCCATGGTTTTTATGGATACCTGTTTGATGACTTTGGTTAGTAAAGTATGAATACTGATGCCACTGCAATACAATACAATAAACCAGTTTACACCAATCACCAACGGCACTTTTTGCCATTGAAAACCCAATGCTTTTCCATAGCTGTAATTGCCAAATAATAAACCTGTATTTACGCCAATTGCTTCTGCTGAAAAACCGACTACAAAAGATACGGCGATAAAAAAATAGAAATACCTGTTTTTTTCATTTTGAGTCCACACCAACAAAGAGCCACTAAGCAATAAATTGAACGGGGTTGATTGTAAAATAAAACTACTGTTAAAAGACAGGAGGCCAATTAATCCAATTGTATGAAATAGTATGGCAATGAAAGTAGCTATTTGATATTTAGAAAGATTTTTGACCAAATTAGTATGTTGGGTTTTTATAATCAGCAGCTATTAAATCACTTACAATTTTGGCACTCTTTAAGCAAAGTGGAATACCTCCCCCCGGATGCACACTGCCGCCGCAAAAATACAACCCCCTAATAGTATCTGTATAATTAGCATGCCGGAAAAACGCCGCAAATTTTGAATTGGAACTTGTACCATACAACGATCCCATATACGAGTCTGTTTGTGCTTCAATTTGCACGGGGTCAGATGTATGCTCTGTAACTATCAGCGGCTCTATATTTTCACCCAGCATGCGGGTAAGTTTGGTGATAATATTTTTGCGTAAGGTAATTTTTATCTGCTCCCAGTTTTGGCCTGTATTTGCTGGCGCATTCACCATTACAAACCAATTTTCTTTTCTGCCGGGAGCGTGACAGCTCTCCATTTTAGATGTAATATTAATGTATACTGTAGGGTCATCACTTAATTTTTTAAGCATGAAGATATTATCAAATTCAGTTTTATAATCGGCACTAAAAAAAATATTATGTAGCTGTAATTGCGGGAAAGATTTGTCGATTCCCCAATAGAAAATGATGGCGCTGCTGCTACGCTCCTGCCGCAATATTTTTTTTGCTTTATGATTATTATTTAATAAATTTTTATAAGTAAAATAAACGTCCACATTACTTACAACAATATCCGCTATGATATTTTTATTATTCACTACCACACCGTTAACTGTTCTTTGCTGGTGAAGAATTTGTTGTACAGGGGTGCTGAAAAAAAAATTGACACCTTTTTTTATAGCGAGGTTATACAAGGCATTGCTAATACTGATCATGCCACCATAAGGATAAAAAGTTCCCAGATTTTGTTCAAGGTGGGGAATTAAACTCAACATTCCTGGAGCTTTGTACGGATTGCTTCCATTGTAGGTAGCAAAACGATTAAAAAGTTGTATAGTTTCTGCGGAAGAGAAATGTTTACTGTTATGATGGTTAAGCGAATTGAATAAATACCCAAACCTGACTGTTTTGAATGCATTGAAAATGCTTTTCTTAAACCATGTTTTGGCTTTATGCAAAGAATTGTCTAAAAAGATTGTGCCAATAGTATTATATAAATTTTCTGATTCTTTTAAATAGGCTGTTACGTGTTCGGGTGCTTCATTTAATTGTTCCTTTAATTCCTGAGCAAACTTACCCCGGTCGGTATATGCATTTACCCACTTTCCGTTTTCATAAAAATACTTGCATGCAATATTTACAGGCTTATAATTAAAATATTCACCTATAGGTTCTTTGGCAAGAGAAAATAGTTCCTCTATATTTTGAGGTTGCGTAAGTAAAGAGGGACCGGCATCAAAACTAAAACCATCTTTTTGAAAAGCAGTTATTTTACCACCTGGGCCTGAATTTTTTTCATACACGCAAACTTCAAAACCTTGCACTGCCAGGCGTATAGCTGTTGCCATTCCGCCTACACCACTACCAATAATAATTGCTTTTTTTGTCTGCATGTGTGGTTGCTACACAATGTTAGTCTTTTACTGCAAGATAGGTCAGGAGTTTTGGAAAGGCAATTTTAAACCACTCTGTATATTTTTGAGGATACGATTGAATAGAATCAG
>JBGSIG010000060.1:0-2987 GCA_041742655.1 Ferruginibacter sp.
ACCCAGTACATTAAACAGCATAATATTAAAACGCTTTTTGTGGATGTGTCCAACGCAGATTTCTTAAGCAACGATGAACACCTTAAAACAATTGTTCAAGCACTGGATAAGGAATATGACAATGGGCAACATTATATTACCCTTCCATAAAATTCTCTCAAGGTTGCCAACCATTATGTATGTGCCGTATATGATTGGAATAAACAAAAGGTTGCGACATCATCAAATAGCCAGCATTAAAATTTAATGCACATTCAATTAATATTACCATGTTGCTCATTTGTTTTTTACATTTGCCACGTCACCAATCATTTAACTGTTGAATACTTCTCCCCTTGCCGTTTTAAGAATAACGGAATTCAGAAATTTTATTATGGGCCGGTTTGCGTTTATCATGGGGCTTCGTATGATGGGCACACTGGTATCGTGGTGGATGTATGAATTAACCGGCGATGCTTTTTACATTGGCCTCATTGGACTTGCAGAAGCGGTGCCAGCAATAGGTTTGGCGTTGTACGCAGGCTATGTAATTGACAAAAGTGAAAAAAGAAGACTGCTATTGATTACGGTTTTTTTATACGCCATTTGTGTATCTATTTTACTGGGCTCGTCAACGGGTTGGTTCAGAGAACAATTTGGTACTAAGATTATCATCCTCGTTGTTTACAGCATTATTTTTCTTACCGGTGCCATAAGGGCATTTTCGGGGCCAAGTTTTAGTGCCATCATAGCGTCGCTGGTGCCAAAAAATTTATTGGTTCCAGCTGCGCAGATAAGTTCAACCACCTGGTTAATTGGCAGCATTACAGGCCACGCCACGGCGGGTTTTTTAATTGCGCTGTTACATGTCACCGGTACTTTCCTTGTTATTGGCGTGCTGGTTATTATTGGATTTTTATTGTTAACCCGGCTAAAGCAAAAACCTCCGGGTATTGGTGCAGAAAAGAAAACGCTGGAAGCAGTGGCGGAAGGATTGAAGTATGTTTTTAAAACTAAGGAATTGTTAGGTGCCATCACGCTTGATCTTTTTGCTGTTTTATTTGGTGGTGCGGTAGCGCTGGTGCCGGTGTATGCAAAGGATATCCTGCATGTGGGACCCATCGGCTTTGGCTGGCTAAATGCAGCGAGCGATATAGGTTCCATCTTTATGGTTATTGGCCTTACACTTAGACCAATGAAGAAAAAACAAGGCCTTAAATTGCTATTTGCTGTTGCCGGCTTTGGCATCTGTATCATAATTTTTGGGTTGTCAAAATGGTATTGGGTATCATTTATTGCATTGGTTGTAGGAGGCGTATTTGACGGAGTAAGTGTTGTAGTGAGGGGCAACATTATGCAGTTAAAAACACCCGATGAATTACGGGGCCGGGTAATGAGTGTGAACTCTATGTTTGTCAATTCTTCTAATGAAATAGGCCAGTTTGAAAGTGGTGCCGCTGCAAAATTAATGGGCGTAATTCCTTCCGTAGTTTTTGGCGGTTGTATGACCCTTTTTGTTGTGGTGGCTACATGGATAAAAGCGCCGTCGCTTAAAAAGCTTGAGTACTAATTTCTTCAAGTCGTCATTAACACTTTACTTATCATGGAGAATATTCAGTTGATCGTTTGTGCTACCGAGCAGGATTTTACTATTGCAAAATCTATTACTGCTGATTATATCCAGTGGCTAAATATAGACCTGAGTTTTCAAAATACTAAAAAGGAATATGATGAATTTTCATTGATGTATTCACCGCCCGAAGGAGGTTATATCTACTTAAAAAATGAGAAGGAGGTTATTGGAGGAGTAGGGTTTAGAAAACTAGAGCCAGGCATTTGTGAAATGAAGCGCCTGTTTGTTTATCCGCCATTTCATGGCCTCGGTTTTGGTAAACTGCTTAGTGAGGCAATCATTAAACTGCCGAAAGAGTATGGCTATAAAAAAATGCGTCTTGATACTATTGACAGGCTTCACAATGCCATTACCATTTATCAAAAACTGGGATTTTATGAGATAGCTCAATACAGGGAAAACCCTGATAAAACTGCAAAATTTATGGAGTTGGATTTAAAGCGGCATGAAATAAAATAACTTTGATGTGATCGCAAAACAAAAGGCTGATAGCTATGTTTGTTAAAAAATCAGGAGCAATAAATTGTTGCTAATGCTATGTTCAGTGTAATCTACCGTATCTGAAGTGAGTTTTGAGTGGTCAGTTGTGAGTGGATGTCGCATATTGGGAGTGCTTACTCACTATTCACCACTGACAACTCACGGTTAACTTAACACTGGATAAAAATAGGATTGTGGGTAGGATTAGGCGCAATGGACTGTCCAAGGGCAGAATATTTATTAAAAGCAGGATTTAAGGTCACCGTTTAAATGACTGAGAAAAATGACTTAACAGGGAAGCTTTAGATCTATTTTCACAAATAATAATCTGAGTAACTCCTACACCATAAAAAATACGAACATGCAACGCAGAAACTTCCTCCGCTATGGCAGCCTCACTTTAGCAAGCTTCGCTTTTTTAACTAATAAAACTTTAGCGCAGTTTTTAGCAGACCCCACCTGGAAAATAAAAATGCTGAATGATAAGATGGGCGTGTTTACAGAAAAAGGCGGCACCATATTATTTCTAACGGGCAAAGATGGTATGGTGGTAGTTGACAGCCAGTTTCCCGAACAATCGCAACACCTGATTGATGAGTTAAAGAAAAAAAGTGAACAACCGTTTAAATTGCTGATAAATACCCACCATCATGGAGACCACACTTCGGGAAATATAGCATTTAAAGGATTGGTAACGCATGTACTGGCACATGAAAACTGCAAGATCAACCAGGAAAGGGTGGCAAAGTCAAAAAAAAATGAAGATCAGCAGTTATACCCTGACAAAACTTATAGTATTACCTGGTGCCAGCCAATAGCAGGTGAAGATATTTGTATGTACTATTTTGGACCAGCTCATACTAACGGCGACAGCTACGTGCAATTTAAAAAATCC
>JBGSIG010000061.1:0-3098 GCA_041742655.1 Ferruginibacter sp.
TGAATCAATATTATGCGTAAGACCATATATGGGCGTATCGGTTTCTTTTACATAAGTGCCAAACAAATGGTCATAGAGCATTAATACGCCACCGAAATTTTTATCAAGGTATTGCGGGTTGCTTGCATGGTGCACCCGGTGGTTGGAGGGTGTATTAAATATCCAATCTATCCACCCAAGCTTTCCCACTTTTTCGGTATGTATAAAAAAAGTAGGAATGGACGACGAGGAATCGATGAGAATGATCATTTCTGGAGGAATGCCGATTAGGCAAAGCGGGGCCCAAAATAGAAAACGATATAAAAGAAAAATAAAATTTACCCGTGCCGCCACAGTAAGGTTATAATACTGTGATGAATGATGTGTTACATGTGCCGCCCAGAATAACCTTGTTTTATGCCCAACCCAGTGGAATGAATAAAAGCTAAATTCGCAGCCAAAGAATCCTGCAATCCAAAGCCACCAGGAAAAACCAGGAGTGTAGATTGAAAAGCGGTAAACCAATGAAAAAAAGCCAAAGGCAATTGCTTTTTCCAACAAGCCAACAATTGCAAGGCCTAACCCCAATAAAAAATTAACCAGCATATCTTTCTTCAGGTTTTTGTCGGCACTATGTACCAGCCTTAATATAATTTCTATAGCAACGGCTATAAATAAAATAAGGGTTCCTACTATTTTTAGATTAAACATGGTTATTAGTTTGTCAGGTGAATAATTTAAATGCGCTGGTTTTTAGTTATTGATTAAGAATAATGGTTACTGTATAAAAACTTTGGCAGATGATTACTTTGGTGCAGGTTCCTTTACTATAGTAAAATGTGTTGCTGTTGCCATCCGGTCTTTTTACTTTATACCCGCCATCATCCGTTTTTACTATTGGGGCAAAACATTTATTTATATCGCAATACACCGTTGTGATACCAATGGGCTCATGGAAATACAGGCTCAACAGGTTGATGCCTATAAATGAAATAGGCAGATGCTCCTTCTCTCCATCCTCTGTAACTTCATATTTCTCTGCTACAAGCCTTGTTTGTTTAAAAAGTTTTGTACTGCCGTTTGTTTTCCTGAGTTGGCAGGAATAAGTCATTTTTTGATTTTCGAATGTTGAAGAGTCTTTTGCAGATGCGGTAATAAGAAAGATGATCCTTGTTTTTATTTCCGACACTAATAATAATTTTGTTGTGTTACCCGCTATATTTTTTTCGAGCCGCAACCAACCAATATCATCTCCGCCCTTTTGTATTGTATAATTCAAATGCAGTGTTTGCGATATTACCTTCAATGAAATAATTGCAAATAGTATTACAAGGAGTAATATTAAAGTAAGCCGGAAGGGAGGCATTAAAAACCTACTAATGCTTATACATGCAATTACGCATACCTGTGTATGGAATCTTTTAAGTAAAGTAATTATCAGTAACGGTATCATAGTCGATAGTTTTTATTTTAAATGAATTATCCACCTGGCATTTTATAATGTAATGGAAAGCGTTAACCCCGTTACGTTTTTTGACACTATGTGCGGTAACCCTTTGGCAGTTGCTTGAAGGGTAAGCATCAACCTTGTCTTTTCCATATTGTTTGCTGATGCGATGAACAACGGGATGGAGGCGGTTATTCCTGCCACGCCGACAAGTGCCAAAACCGTTTCAGCAACATAATTGCTTGTTTGCGTATTCGATAATGTTACAATGTGTGTGAAATTGACAACGGCTTTAGTTGAAGCAAGAATAAATCCCGTAGTAGCTAATGTAATTCCGCCGCCAAGACAAATCCAGGCTGCTGTTTTTTGATTTATAGCTGTTATTAAATATTGATTGCGTGTATACCGGGCATCGCTCTTGGGATATAAAATATTTACCTGGCAATATCCCGAAAGAGTAAGGGCTGTAGCTACTGTGATAAGAACGGTACACTTTTTCATGATTGTTGTTTTAAATTGGTTAAATAGAAAATGTTGTTTTCACATTGCAGTTAAAGAATATTGCATAACAAAAATGCTCCGATAAAAAGGCTATTCAAAACGGCAATTGACGGTTAATATTGATGGATTTGTATTTTGCAGTTCTTTCCCAGTTTTCCTGACAACGAGATGCAATTATTGATACTAATGCGGCAAAGACATAGTACTGGTAACATAAATCCTTAATAAATACTTTGATTATTAAGGAATTTCCGTATTTTAATATCATGGAAGCAATGGAAATGCAACAACAGTTTTTTAACCTGTTGAAAAATTCTCTGCCTTCGCATGTGTCAATGGCAGATGAACTGTCCCTGAAAATGGGCTTGAGTCATGATAGCATTTACCGGCGAATTCGCGGAGAAAAGCCGTTGAGTATGTCGGAACTAAAAATGTTATGCCGACAGTATAATATTTCGTTGGACCAGGTATTAGAACTGCAGACCAATACTGTGGTTTTTAATGCCGGGGATATTAATATTGAGGACTTGCCATTTGGTGATTATTTAAGAAATATGCTGGCACAGTTGAAGTATTTCAATTCTTTTAAGAAACGAAGTATGCGTTACCTGTGTAAGGATATGACTTTCTTTCATTTTTTTCATTTTCCCGAAATTGCAGCATTTAAAACCTTTTTTTGGATAAAGACAATTCAAAAAGAAAGTGCCTATAGTAAAAGCAAATTCTCATTGGAAAAACATGGATTTGAGGATTGTATTGCATTGGGGCACCAGGTAATGCGTGAGTATAATATGATGCCCTCAATTGAATTATGGAATGTTGAAAGCTTAAACAGCACCATCAGCCAAATAGAGTATTACCGGGATTCGGGTATTTTTGAGAATAGAAAAGATATGTTGCTCGTAATTGCTTCTTTGGAGGCTACCCTCGACCACCTGCAGATGCAGGCGGAAATTGGATTAAAATTTATGCCCGGCGACCCGGAGACGATCCATAAAGCTTCACTTCAACTTTACATTAATGAAGTAATATTGGGAAGCAATACGATATTGTTTGAATGGGATGATTTAAGAGAGTCGTTTATTACTTACACTGTGCTAAATTATATGTCTACCAGGGATCCCCGTTTTTGCAAAAAAGTTTTTTCCAGTTTTGATAACCTTTTAGCCCG
>JBGSIG010000062.1:0-3515 GCA_041742655.1 Ferruginibacter sp.
TGGCCATCATGCGGCTTCGGGTATACTTGCCCGTGAGGCCTTCGATGCCGCCGCAGACCCTAAAAGATTTCCTGAACAATTATCGCAAGGTGTTTCTATCTGGCAGACAAAAAGATTGTTATGGAACACATTTAATTTTGGCGGCAACAACACACAAAGCGAAGACCAGTTTAAGCTGGACGTGGGAGATTACAATCCATTACTTGGAAAAAGTTATGGCGAGATAGCCGCAGAAGGCCGCAGCCAGCACAAAAGCCAGGGATTTGGTGTGCCGGCCCAAAGAGGCGCTTCTATAGAATACTTTACAACTGTGAAAGGTGACAGGCCCGTTACCGGTATCATGGATGGAATAGATATTACATGGCAAAGGGTGACAACAAATAAAGCGTTACCAACTGCAGTAGATGCCATAACCAGCAATTATTCTATAGAACATCCAGAGAATAGTGTTGCGGCATTGGTAAAGGTGTATAAAAACGTAGCAACAATCAGCAATGCTTATTGGAAAGAACAAAAGGAGAACGATATTAAAAAGTTGTTGGAATATTGCAGCGGCCTGTTTATGGAAGCTACCGCCAGCAGCCAATATGCCGTGATTGGAGATACGCTGAAAATAAATGCCACCATCAATAACAGGCTTGGCATACCGCTGAAAAATGCCGATGTAAATATGTACGATATTTATCATGGCTTTGATAGCGTTCAAAAAAATATCGACAACAATTATAGTTTATCGGTTTACATAAGGCCCGATCAAAAGGCTTCGCAACCATACTGGCTGGAAAATAAAATGGATAAAGGAAGCTTCGTAGTAAGAGACCAGCAGCAAATAGGGAAGGCAGAAAGTGATCCGTTAAGTATTTTATTTGGCGCTACAATTGAGGGGGAGTATTTTAAATTTAAGAAGCCTATCCGATACAAACATACAGACCCGGTTAAGGGCGAAATTTATCAACCCGTATTATTGGTGTACCCAGTATATATAAGGAGTTCTCCTTCCATGATAATTTTTAAGAATAATGAGATAAATGTAAAACGGGATATTCATTTTTCAATACAGGCAAATATGCCCATTAATGACGTAGCAAAATTTACTTACAATAATAGCCAGTCCTTTGTGGTATTCGACTCAATGGTACATTTTGCAAAGGGTGAAAAAAGAATGGTGGATGTTAGTATCAACAGCGATGCAATACCAAGAGATTCAAAGGAATTGTATGGTGGAAAATTCTCTTCAAAGCTTTTTCACCAGGATCAGTTTTTTTCGTTACATAAAATTAATTACGACCATATACCGGAGGTTACCTATAATTTTTACGACCAGCTTCCGGTAATGAAAATTGATTTGAAAATTGCGGGTAGCCTTGTAGGTTATATAGCGGGCGCAGGCGATAAAGTTCCACAAGCTTTGGAGCAGATGGGGTATAGGGTAGTGATGCTAACCCAGGCCGATTTAACTGTGGCCAATTTAAAACAGTTTGATGCTGTAGTAACCGGTGTGCGGGCTTACAATACCAACGATTGGTTAACCAATAGTTACGATGCTTTAATGGAGTATGTAAAAGGGGGGGGGGTTCTATTAACACAGTATAATACCAACAGCCGCATTGGGCCTGTAAACGCAAAGATAGCGCCGTATCCTTTTACCATTAGCCGTAGTCGCGTTACGGACGAAGATGCTGCAGTCAATTTTTTATTGCCTGAGCATCCGGCCTTAAATTATCCTAACAAAATAACGCAAAAAGATTTTGAAGGTTGGGTGCAGGAACGAAGTATTTACAATGCAGAAAACATCGACAATAATTATCAGCGTATTTTGAGTATGAAGGATCCCAACGAAAAAGAACAGGAGGGAAGTTTGATTATTGCCAATTATGGTAAGGGAAGATTTGTATACACTGGGTTAGTATTTTTTAGAGAGTTGCCGGCGGGTGTGCCCGGTGCTTATCGATTGTTTGCCAATTTAATTGCCAAAACCAATCAATAATCATTACGCTTGCCGATTTACCCGATTAGTTTTGGTAAGATTGAAATGATATCATTAGTAATCTTTGCACAAAATAAAATAACAATATGGATCAAAAAAAATCATACTGGACAAAGTGGTATTTTGCTGTTCTTGCGTTTTTGTTGTGCCAGGTTGTGGTATACTATTTTATCACCCAACATTTTAATTAAATTAACTTTTGCCACACATTAAATATGCTATAATTGTTAACGCAATAAAAGCACCACTGCCAGCATATGAGTAATCTCGATTGGATAATATTAATTGCAACCCTTAGTGGGATTATCATTTACGGCATTTACAAGAGCAGCTCTACAAAAAACCTGGATGGTTACTTTTTGAGTAACCGGAGTTTACCATGGTACCTGGTATTATTAAGCATCATGGGTACGCAGGCAAGCGCTATTACTTTTCTTAGTGCACCCGGCCAGGCTTATACAGACGGAATGCGCTTTGTACAATATTATTTTGGGTTGCCATTGGCGATGATTGTAATATGCATTTTTTTTGTGCCGGTATTTAGGAAACTAAAGGTATACACCGCTTACGAATTTTTAGAAAACCGGTTCGACGTAAAGACCCGTACATTTACATCAGGTCTTTTTTTATTATCAAGAGGTTTATCAACCGGCATTAGCATTTATGCACCTTCAATTATATTAAGTTCCCTGCTGGGTTGGAATATTTACTATACAAATCTCGTGATGGGAGGCTTGCTGATAATTTACACGATGACCGGGGGAGCTAAAGCGGTGGCCTACACGCAGCAATTGCAACTACTGATTATTTTTAGCGGAATGTTTTTGGCCGGCTACCTGGTGGTTAAATTAATGCCTGCAGATGTTGGTTTTATGGAAGCACTACAAAAAGGAGGCAACTTTGGAAAAATGAATATTATCACAACAGGGGTCACCAATAATCATTTTGACTGGAAAGATAAATACAATATCTGGAGTGGTGTGATAGGTGGATTTTTTTTAGCGCTTAGTTATTTTGGTACTGATCAAAGCCAGGTTGGACGATACTTAACTGCAAAATCTGACAAAGAAAGTAAAGTGGGACTGTTAATGAACGGGCTCGTAAAAGTGCCGATGCAGTTTTTGATACTGTTATTGGGTGTATTGGTATTTGCATTTTACCAATACCACAAAGCACCCATTTATTTTGACGAAGCTACAGTTATAGCCGCAAAAAAAACTGTTTACAAAGATAGCCTTGTAGTGCTGGAAAATAGGTATAATACTGCGGTAGCGCAGCAAAGCACAACTGCTGCTGGCCAATTACGGGGCGAGTATAAAGATGTACTAAAAAAGGCATTACCCGGTACAGAGGCCAATGATACAAATTTTATTTTCCTGAGTTTTGTAGTAAATAATCTGCCCAAGGGTTTGGTGGGCCTGTTGATAGCTGTTATCTTTTTAGCCGCCTGGGGAAGTATTGCGGCTGCGCTTAATTCACTGGCATCCTGTACCGTAATAGACTTTCATAAAAAATTTATTAATAAAGA
>JBGSIG010000063.1:0-6299 GCA_041742655.1 Ferruginibacter sp.
TTGCGTTGCAACAATAAAAAATTAATTAAATGAAAAAATATAAATCAACAAGTAGCTTTTTTGTAGCAGGTAAACATTTGAATTTCGCTGGAACATTGTTTGGTGGAGAATTAATGGCTATGTGTGACTTAGAAGCTGCCAAAATAGGTAGAGAAATATGTTATGAAAAAGGAGCTGATAATTCAGTAACAGTTTCTTTTTATATGAATTTTAAAAAACCAGCAATAATAGGTGATTTAATAACACTTGATGCTGAGACAACAACTTTTGGTACAACATCATTATCAATAGATATTAAATGTACAAAAACAACAAGAGAAGGAATAGAATTTATAGGAAGTGCCACAACAACATTTGTGATAATAAAAGATGGTAAACCTTTTAAACATGGTATACAATAAAATCTTTCTATAACGGTTTGCGTATAGACGCTCATTTTAATGGCGTTTATACGCTGTTATAAGATAGTATTTTTTGTGATAAAAGAAGCACCAAATGATTGCTCAATGTAAAGATACCAACGTAAGATGGGAGGGGTATAAATTAGACCCTATATAATATCTTAATATCCTGTTGTTGGGTTTGGGTGGATGAAACTATAACTGCGGTTGAAACGTACCGTTCACAAAAAATATTTCTTATAGTACGTGTTGGCGATTGGCGTTGTTGCCTCACAAATGTTTAATTGAAACACTAAATTTAATAACATGAAAAATGATAATTTGAAAACGGAAAGCAATAACGCCAATGTGCCGTTATCGGTAGGGCTTCTCACAAACTTAAATAGAATGATGAAACCAAAAGAAAAGGCACAAGAAATCTTCAACAAAATGTATCAAGTTGATGATATTATGGGTAATTACCCAATGTGTTTTGATACAGCTAAAAAATGTGCCTTGATTGCAGTTGATGTAATACTGATTGATTGCGGTGCAAAAAATTGGGCAGGTGATGAAGCCTGTGAAGGTAAAAACTATTGGCAAGAAGTGAAGTCTGCAATGTCGGATGTTCAGCCTTACCTATAACGTCCCTTCGCTTGTGTGCAGGTGTGGGATTCAATGAACAAATGTATAAAATATAAAAACAGATGAGTAAAGAAATAAAAGACCGAAAAGCTACACAGCCACACTTGACACAAGCGAATGTTATAGGAAGGCTTGATGTTATTTGTAAGTATTGTAAAATGAAAACAAAAAAAAATGGTGGTTATACTCGTGACCATGTTATCCCAAAATCTAAAGGTGGAATTAATAAGGGTAATTTAGTTCATTGCTGTAAAGAATGTAATCAATTTAAAAATGATTTATCATTAAAAGAATGGCTTAAAAAAATAGATGAATTGATTGAAAATAAAATAGGATACAAAAACTATTCAATATTAAGATTAGGACAAATTAGAAAATCAATTAAATTAAAATTAAAAAGTAAGGCTACTAACAGCCAGTAATAAAATGAACGAATCAGAAAAAATATTACACGAAAAAAATACAGATGATTTTAAAACAATGAAATCTATGTTAGATGACATTGAAATTGCTTTAATGCAAAGACCACCGATTGAACAATTTGAATTTTACCAACCAATTCAAACTATGATATTATACGCATGGCAAGAATTAGGTGGTCATAAGCAAGATTCAATTAATGGAATTATAAATCCATCCAAGTAAGCGTTTAGGGCTTTCCTATAACGGTTCGCAGCTAACCGATAGTTTTTGCTTTTCGCAAAAATTTTGGTTAGGTGCTGTTATCGGCTGCCCTTATTTAGAAATTAATATTAACAATTAAATAAATAACAATGTCAAAAACAAAAATTTTCTTCGACACGGAGTTTACAGGACTTCATCAAGGCACAACACTAATTTCGTTAGGTGCTATTTCTGAATGTGGTAAAACATTCTATGCTGAATTTACAGACTATGCAATTACCCAAGTGGATGATTGGTTAAAAGAAAATGTAATTGCTAAACTGACCCACCCTAAAGGTGATGTAAGCGATTGCATAGTAACAGAAGATAGACCAAACGATATGTTGGTTTATGGAACTACCAAAGAAATTAAAACCTATTTAGAAAAATGGCTTTCGCAATTTGAAGCAGTAGAAATGTGGAGTGATTGCCTTTCTTATGATTGGGTGTTATTCTCTCAAATATGGGAACACGCTTTTAATATACCAAAGAATGTTTACTACATACCTTTTGACATTTGCACGGTGTTTAAAATGAAAGCTATTGACCCTGATGTAAGTCGTGAAAAGTTTGGATGTGGTGAAGTCTATTCTGAAATGCCAAAACATAACGCTTTATGGGATGCAAGGGTAATTAAAATGTGTTACGAGAAACTGATGGATGTACGTCCGTGGGGTTGCCCATAACGTTTTGCAGCCTTATTTCAGTGCGGGCTTAATAGCACTAAACCACATTAAAATCACAAAATTATGAATAAAGAAAAATTGTCCAACGAAGCGAAACCCCCCGCATTGAATAAGGGTGCTGTTATAGAGCGTTTTTCTATTTCAGTCGATAATACAAGATTGCCAAAAATTATTTTCCTATCTGATGAAAAAACAGCTAATGCAGTTAGATTGGCTTTGATTTTGGATTCAGCATTTTGGGATGATATTCAACGAGATTTTCACAGCTTCCCGATAGTCAAAACGACTATCTATTGTAAGCACAAAGCAAACATTGATAATTTTTTAGAGCTCTATTCTGTTCGGAGTGCTTTTTTAAATGCTCTATAACGGTTCTCGGCTTTGTGCAGGTGTGGGATAGAGTGAACAAAAGTATAAAAATGAACAAAAAGATGAAGAAAGTAAATCAGTTGAGCCAAGTGCAAAAGCCACACTTGACACAAGCGAAAGTTATATGCTGTGGTTTTTTAGAACAAATGAATATTGGATGGATGAAACTTGAAGATGGGACTAGATGCATGCCTTACATTAAAGGTCATTCAGACGAAAATATGTATAGGGTAAACAAATGCCCTTCGTGTGGTAAATATGTTAGGGACGTGATGGTCGATAACTTTTGGCAGCTTGCGAAGGCAGGGCTTTAAGGCACAAAAGTTCAAATTTAGCACAATGTTTAATAGTAGTACAAATGTTCAATAAATCACTAATGCACTGCTTTTTCAAATCCCTTGTTAGCCGTTGTTTTGGGTATTTTAGAAATATATTTAAAATAATTACAAAAAAGTTTGGTGGTTTGGAAATATGTTGTATATTTGTGTAACAATTAGCAATTAAGCTACTTGAAAAAACAAAATAAAATGAAAAATACAATTATCAATCAAGCAATTTCTTTAGGATTTGACTTTGAACAATTTGACAGCGAAACAACAGTTGAAGAAATAACAACATCTATGATGGAATTTTTCTTTGAAAATTCAGACAATTTAGAAATATTAGAAGATGAGTGTGAAGTTAGTAGCAATGGCAGAGGGCAGCACGTTAGTTATCGTGATTTTGAAAGCAGTGGCGAAATTGTTGACTTCTCTGAAAACTGGCACAACGCACCTGAAACAAAAGTTTTCCATTCTGATTTTGTTATGGAAGATAATGGCGTAATGAAGAATATGAATTTGTATTATTTAGTTGGCGAAACAGATTACAACGCACCTGATGGTTTTATGTATAGCAAAAAAGCAAAAGGACATATCAAAATTGAAGAGGAGGGAGAATATGCGTAAGATATTGCATTTAGAAAACAAAACCACCGACAGCCATAAATACTATGGCTCGTTGGTGGCACTTTGCAACGATAACGAAGCGTTGCCTTATCACACTTTAAAGAGGTTTAAATTTGAAACGACTTGGGAAAATGAAACCTTTAAAATTCGTGTAGGGTCGTTGCTCACTCCTTCCGATGTGAAGGCTGGTAAAAATAACGGCTAACGGTATTTGGCTTTACGCAGGTGGGGTTAAATAACACAAAACTTTCAACCTGCACAAAAGCCAAAAGAAAGTGCAAATGCCGAGCCTACCACCATAGCCCCACTTGCGTAAAACCAATTTTAGCGGTAGTTTTTATAATGAAAGACAAGAACGAAAAAGAATTATTCAAAGGTGCAATTATCAACTTGCATCAAACTGTAAATGGTCAAAACCTATTTGTTGTTTTGAGTGTAAACCCATTGGATATTAGATATGCTCACGACTTACTTAGGGAATATGAGTATGACAAAGATGAAATGCTAGCACCATCAAGATTTACAGGCGAAACGGAGTGGGAAATTGTCAATGACATTTACAATTTGATGCCTGATGTGTCGTGGTAAAATTACCGCTAACGGTCTGCAGCCTTGCGATAGTTGGCTATTTCGTAGGCTTCGAGCGTTGGATAGCCAATTTTGCAAGGGTGCTGTTATGCCCTCGAGCTTTTTTAGAGTAACAAATTAAAATAAAATATATGTCATATTCAGAAGTAGTAAACGAATTGCAAGGTGATGAAATGAAAGCCATTAAACGCCTTATGGAAATTGCAGAAGCACAACAAAACTGCCTACGCAAAATCAAAGAATTAAATAGTCAGCTTGAAAGCGAAAATCAAGACTATAACAACAGAATGTCAAACATGGAACATATCTGTAAACACATAAAAAAAGAACCGCCATTTATGATAGTGCAAGATGGTAAGGCTTATCAATTTTCAGACACTTATCAAGTTCATGTGTCAGATGTCGATTACCTACTGCCGTCTAAGCATGGGGCATAACGTTTTGTGGCTTTGCGTTCGTTGGGGATTTCCAGCACTAAAGCTCATTTGAAAAACTAAACTTGATATGACCACTAAACTTGATTTGAAATACTACAGCCCCAATGACGCAAAACCCGTTTTATACGCTGTTTGTTTTAATTTTTTGTGCGGTGGACAATCATTAAATCATTATTTTATATGTTAGATATTAGAAACTGCGACAATATGGAACTAATGGCACAATACCCAAACAATCACTTTGATTTGGCGATTGTAGACCCACCATACGGAATTGAAATAAATATGAATATGGGGCGTAAAAAAGGACAGCCAAAACGCCACGAGGACAAGGACTGGGATAATGCAATACCAAACGAGGAGTATTTTAAAGAACTATTTAGAGTGTCTAAAAATCAAATTATTTGGGGCGGTAATTACTTTCCCTTGCCATTGACTAAAAGCTGGATTTTTTGGGATAAGAATGTGCCTGATGGCGTTTCATTTGCAGATGGAGAGCTTGCTTGGACTTCATTCGATAAAACGCTTGTAAAGGCAAAAGTAAAATACAGCGGATTTCAAGGGATGGATAACGGAGGCAAAATACACCCGACCCAAAAACCTGTGCAATTGTATAATTGGATTTTAGAAACTTATGCAAATAAAGGAATGAATGTTTTAGATACTCATTTAGGAAGTGGCAGTATTGCGATTGCTTGCCATTATGCTGGCGTTAATTTGGTGGCGTGTGAATTAGATGCCAAATATTATGAAAGTGCCTTAAAACGAATTAAAGAACAAACTGCCCAAGTGCAATTATTTCATTAAATCATTTGAGAGCAGAGGGAAAAAAATTAAAACAAATTGCTTATAACTTTTTGGGGCTTGACGCAGGTGGGGTTAAAAAGTACAAAAGTTTAGCCCTGCACAAAAGCCAAAAGAAAGTGCAAATGCCGAGCCTACCACCATAGCCCCACTTGCGTTCAAACCCCTGTTAGCGGTAGTGTTTTCTCAGATTACAAATCTTAAATAACAAAATAAAAATGGAAAGATTAATAGAATTAACAAAAAGGCACAAAATCCAAATGGACGAAAAGAATGTGCTTATAAGCGTTTACACAAATGCAAGTGGCTTTTTATGGTCAATAATGAAAGTAGATAGCGGAACTGATTTAGGTTGGTCAGAATTTAATGGCGAGTGTGAAATGTCAGGCACTTTTACAACTTATGAAAACGCTTTGGAAGATGCTTTAAACTTGATTGTTAAATGTGATTTAAAGAAGTTTCAAAAGGATTGCCCAAACGATAAATTTCATTGGGGTAACTATGCTGGGTGGTTGTCGCAACATTACCGCTAACTTGTTATACAACCAACAAAACCAAACTACAATGAACACAATATCAATTAATTATACTTTGATTTGGCAGTTTAAAGAAAATCCAATCTACCAAATGACAAGATGTAAAAAAGTAATAAATACACATAGAGGAACAATTGTAAAATGTGTTTTAAATGGAGGTTCAATTGGTTGGTGGATTGCAGGAAATTTTGTACCGAAAAACAAAATTAATCAAAAAGTAGAATTGATTAAAAAAAATAAATTA
>JBGSIG010000064.1:0-3449 GCA_041742655.1 Ferruginibacter sp.
TACCACTCCATATATTTAGGAGCTCCGGCCTGCGAACCCTTTTCTATCATGTCGAAATCCAGAATAAGATTTAGCGCCGCAATTGCAACAACAACCAACGAAAACCCTATACCCATTAAAGAGCCCTCATGCAAAAAAGCCATATCTACACCAAACATCCTTAACACCATCGAAATCAAATAAAATATAGCGATGCCTGCGGTAGCCGTAAAAACCACTGCCCGGAATTTTTCCGTAGCCTTAATTATTTTAAAGCTGTATAGCAAATACATTGCAATGGCAACACCAAAAGTTAATCCAACGGCATTCATAACTATATTGGGAGCTTTGGTGGCAAAAGCATCGTTGTACATTGCGGAGATAGCTCCTAAAAAAAGGCCCTCCAACAAAGCATACAGTGGCGCCAGGTAACCTGCCCATTCTTTTTTGAAGATTATTACCAATGCAATTACAAGCCCGCCAATAAGACCTGTCCATAAAAGTGGCTGCACGTTTCCACCTCCTGCAAATTCTTTCCATGAATAATATGCTGTGCCCATCAACATCAACAGCATAAACCCAAACTTATTCAAGGTTCCTCTTAGAGTCATGGTGTCTTCACCAATGTTTATATAGGTCTGTTTAAAGTTTTTTTCTGATAGTGTCGGATTTCCCGATTTAAATAAATCCATAATAGTGTAAATTTTTTCAACGTAAAAATAATTCATTTTGGTACAGTCGGAACAAAAATAATTATTGTGTATTGTTAATATTTTATTCCAGATAGTTTTAAATTTCTTCAGACGGGTTGTAATGGATAGTTTTTTATTTCAGGAAAATAAAAGCAGTAAAACCGAGGTTCAAAAAATAAAAATCATTGTAACTTGCAGTAATTTAAAAAAATATGAGCACATCAGAACAGGTTCTTCCCGAAGTAGTAATAAAATTTGCAGGCGATAGTGGCGATGGTATGCAATTAACCGGCAGCCAGTTTACAAACAACACCGCTTTATTGGGTATTGACCTGGCTACATTTCCGGATTTTCCTGCAGAAATCAGGGCTCCCATTGGTACGCTTCCGGGCGTAAGTGGTTACCAGTTGCGTTTTAGCAGCGACAGGATATTTACCCCCGGCGATATTTGCGATGTGTTGGTAGCGATGAATGCGGCTGCTTTAAAAGTAAATTTAAAATCGCTGAAACCTGGCGGAATCATTATAGCCAATATTGAAGGCTTTGACAGTAAAAACCTAAGGCTGGCAAATTATGTGGAAGGAATCAGTCCCCTGGAAGATCACAGCCTTGATAGCTACGAGTTGATTAAAATTGATGTTACCAAAATGACGAGGGAAGCATTGAAGGATTTTGCCATGGGTATAAAAGAAAAAGACCGGGCAAAAAACATGTTTGTACTTGGGTTTTTATACTGGATGTACAATCGTGATATGGATAACACCATAACATTTATTAAAGAAAAATTTGCAAAAAAACAGGATATAGCTGAAAGTAATATTAAAGCACTGCAGGCAGGCTACAACTATGGGGATACTACAGAAACGTTGAACACCCGTTACTCAGTAGCAAAAGCAAAAATGGAACCGGGCAACTACCGCTCTATCATGGGCAACCAGGCTTTATCGTATGGATTGATAGCAGCATCACAAAAAAGCGGCCTTTCTTTGTTTTTAGGAAGTTATCCCATTACGCCAGCCAGCGATATTTTGCATGAACTAAGTAAGTATAAAAATTTTGGTATAAAGACCTTCCAGGCCGAGGATGAAATTGCCGCCATTACGTCGAGTATTGGTGCAAGTTATGGCGGCAGTTTAGCTGTTACTACCACCAGTGGCCCTGGCATGGCTTTAAAAGCTGAAGCGATGGGCCTGGCGGTAATGTTAGAAATACCGTTGCTTATTATTAATGTTCAGCGGGGCGGGCCCAGCACAGGGTTGCCCACCAAAACAGAACAAAGCGATCTTATGCAGGCTTACTATGGCAGAAATGGCGAATGCCCTATGCCGATAGTATCGGCAAGCACACCCAGCGATTGTTTTGCTGCAGTATACGAAGCTGTAAGAATAAGCGTACAACACATGACACCGGTAATATTCCTCAGCGATGGTTATATAGCAAATGGAGCCGAGCCATGGAAATACCCATTGTCCAAGGACCTCGAAGAAATTAAGGTTTCTTTCGCTTCTCAAAATTTTGCATCCGACCTTGATGCGAATGGCAAATTTCAACCCTATAAAAGAGATGACAAACTGGTGCGTCCGTGGGCTGTACCTGGCACCGCCGGGTTAGAACACAGGGTTGGAGGCTTAGAAAAGCAGGATGTAACGGGCAACATTAATTATGAACCCGAGAACCACCAGCACATGGTAAAAATAAGGCAGGCTAAAGTTGATATGATTGCCAATTACATACCCGAACAAAAACTGGACAGCGGTGCAGATAAGGGAAAGGTATTGGTTTTAGGCTGGGGAAGTACCTATGGCACCATTAAAAGTGCCTGCCGAGATTTACAAAATGAAGGTTTTTTAGTTTCGCATGCGCATTTACGTTATGTACGTCCTTTTCCAAAAAACCTTGGTGATATACTAAAAAGCTTTGATCATATATTGATCCCGGAAATTAATAATGGGCAACTGATAAGAATTATCCGGGATGTATATTTCGTGGATGCAAAAGGGTATAATAAAATAATGGGTATCCCTATCACAAAAGGAGAACTGGTTGATGAAATCAAAAAGCTTCTGGTGTAATCTTTGGCGCTATCATTAAACAAACCCTTTAAACAGTTATCTATAATCGGCAACGAATCTTTATTGGGCACAATTTTTACGGGCATTTGTTAGTTATATTTTGTGAAGGTTTCTTCATTTTCACGATGTTATCAAATGGTATATTTGATATCTTTATTGATACATAACCCTTTGATACAATAAAATGATTTTTAAGAGGATACTCTAATAAACCCAAATATTGCTGCTGATGATAAATGTAACGGCCATTCAGGCTCACGTATTTGGCCTCATGGCACAAGGCCTCTCACCATTACTTACCTATCACAACCTGGATCACACATTGGATGTTACTGCGCAATGCCTGAACATTGCAAAGGCTGAAGGAATAACGGATGCCAATAGTTTACTGGAATTGCAAATTGCGTGCATATACCACGATGCAGGTTTTTTATCTATCTATACTGGCCACGAAGAGAAAGGGTGCGAAATGGCAAGGGCCCAATTACCGGGTTTTGATGTAAATAATTTGATGATAGACCGTATTTGTGGCATTATTATGGCGACCAAAATACCTCAATCGCCAAAAAATCATTTACAGCAAATCATTTGCGATGCGGATCTTGACTACCTGGGACGTGACGATTTTTTTACAATAAGCGGCCGTTTGTGTAAAGAGATTTTAGCGTATAAATTAGCTACAGGCAAAAAAGAGTTTGAAGACCGG
>JBGSIG010000065.1:0-4893 GCA_041742655.1 Ferruginibacter sp.
AGTAGGCTTCTTCATTTAGTTTAATAAAATTTGTTTTTTGCTGCAGCAGGCAAATGCCAAGCCCAAACAATGTACCCAATACGATGCCTGTAATGGCTATTAATGCAGTATTGTATAAAAATATTTTTTGCACAAGCCAGTCACTTGCGCCCACCGCTTTTAATATGCCTGTCATCTTTGTCCGCTCCAGCACAATGATAAGTAAACAAGTGATAAGGTTTACTACAGCAACAATCACCATTACGCCCATTAAAATAAATTTTATCCTGCCCTGCAGCGCAAGCCAGTCAAAAATATTAGCGTACATTTCTGTAATGGTCTTGCTGCTCCATCCCTGCGGGGTTAATTCTTTTATTAAAGTGGCAACGGTGTCTGTTTGTTGATAATCATATAAAAAAATCTCGTAACCGCCTATCTGGTCAGGCGCCCAGTCGTTCATACGCCTTATTAAATTAATATCGCAAAGCCCAAACTGTTTGTCATATTCTTCTATGGAAGTTTTAAAAAGGCCGGTCACCTTTAATTTTCTTGGCCGCTTTGAACCATCTTCCTGTATAAAAAACGAAAGCAACGTATCGTTTACTTTTATATTCAGCTGGTTGGCTAAGTACTCTGAAATATTAATTTCTTTACTGTAACCACTGTCGGTAAACGATAACCATTTACCCTGTCGTAAAAAGGGATCAAGCCGGCTGTAATTAAAAGAAGAATCAATGCCTTTTAATAAAATACTTTCAATATCGGTGCCATGGGTTAATATTACCGATTTGGTGGCGTAGCGCTCCATGGTTTTAACCTGTGGTAAACTTCGTATGATATTTTCAACGGTATCATTTTTTTTAATAGGATACTCTTCGGCAATGCTTACACGGTTTTCAATGTCCTGCTGCACATGAATGTGTCCCCAAAAACTAAATATTTTATTACTTATCACATTTTGAAAACCATTTACAAAACTGAGCGCCACTATCATTGCCGCCACGCTGATAGTGGTGGCACCAATGGCCAGCCTGATGATAAAACGTGAAAAAGTATTTTGCCGGTTAAAGGCGATTCGCTTTGCTATAAAGGCAGATAAATTCAATCGGCATATATTTGGTATCTTTCAAAAGTAAATATTTTAATAACTACATGCATATATTTAAATTTATTATAGTTTCCTGTTTTTTGATTTTCGCCGGTATGCACTTAGCTGCACAACCCAACCCCAATGTTATTTACGACAACCATATTAAGACAGTTCAGTTGTACACCTACGGCGACCAGGAGTCGATGCCGATATATAAACTTAACAGCACCGACAGGTTAGAACTCCATTTTGACGACATTGATACTAGAGTGAAGAGCTATTATTATGCCTACCAATTGTGCGATTATAACTGGCAACCGGTAAATGTTAGCCCATTTGATTTTATGAAGGGGTTTACACAACAACGAATTACCAGTTATCGCTTTTCGTCGTTGGCAAATACAAGGTATATTCATTACCAGGCAGTGTTGCCTGAAGCAAATAGTTTGCCCACCCGCAGCGGCAATTATTTATTAAAGGTTTTTTTAGATGGCGATACCAGTCGCACGGTTTTTACCAGAGGTGTGCTGGTGCTTGGTTCCCGGTCGTCAGTATCAGCGCAGATGATAAAGCCACTTTCGCAGGGTATGTACAATACGCACCAGCAATTGAAATTTACTATAAATGTTGAAGGGATAGATGGATCCAACATAAGCCAGCAAATAAAAGTAGTGGTGATGCAAAATCACCGGTGGGATAATGCGCAGGGCAATGTACCGGCAACCTTTATCCGCAACAATTCCATGGAATTCAGCAACCCGAATGCATTTTTATTTGCTGCTGACAATGAGTGGCGCTGGCTCGATTTAAGAAGTTTCCTTTTATTGAGCGATAGGGTAGACAGTGCGAATAAAGGCCGTACAGATATTTATGTAAAACCCGATAAGGACCGAACCAGGCAGGGATATGCCTATTATTCAGATCTGGATGGTGGATTTATTATCTCGACCTACGAGCGTATTAATCCTCTGTGGCAGGGCGACTATGCCAATGTTCATTTTAAATTTGCAACACCCGGCAAACAACCCTATGACGGCAAAGATCTTTATTTAATTGGCCAGTTAACCGACTATGGGTATAATGAAAATACAAAAATGCAGTTCAATGCAGAAAAAGGGTATTATGAAACTACCCGGTATTTGAAACAGGGCTATTACAGTTACGGGTACACGCTCGTTGATAAAGACAACCCCGAAAATAAATCAACCCTTGATGGAAATTATTGGGAAACCGAAAATCGTTACACCATATTAGTCTACTACAAATCTTTTACCGACCAGGCAGATCAATTAATTGGTGTGTCAAAAATCAATACAAGAAACAACCGGCCGGGTTTTAGTTATTAGGCTCCTAAAGCATTGAAACCCTTTGTTACAAAATGGGCCGGGACTACGGCTTTAACCGGTTTTGGATAAACCTATTTTGTTTTCTCAACAGTTCATGAATCAGGTACGACATCTATTGATTTTATTACTATAGAATAAATAATTTTTGTTTTTTATTATGTACATTTAAAATGTTACTGAGCTAATACTAACAAAACACAGCCTTACAAAAATTGACTATGGTTGTTGAGATACATAAAAATTATATTGAAGTTTTACAAAGTCTTAAAGAAAAGATAAAACAGGCCAGGCAAAAAGCAGCCATTGCTGTTAATAAAGAATTGTTGCTGATATATTGGGAAATTGGCAACACCATTTCTTTACAACAAAAGAGCGAAGGCTGGGGAACAAAAGTAATTGACCGCCTGGCGGCAGATCTCAAAACAGAATTTCCCGACTTTAAAGGCCTTTCGGTGAGAAATCTAAAATACATGAAAGCTTTTGCCGAAGCCTATCCCGATTTTATAATTGTGCAACCACCTGTTGCACAATTACAACAACAACAAAACCAGCCAAATATAATTGTGTAAACCACTGGTTGCACAAATTCCCTGGGCGCATCATATTGTTTTACTAAACAAAATACCCTCAAAGGAATTAAGAGTATTCTATATTAAAAAAACTGCTGAAAATGGTTGGAGTAAATCGGTTTTAGCAGCTCAGATAGAAAGCCAACTTCACTTAAGGCAGGGCAATGCCATTACCAATTTTGAAGCCACTTTACCAAAAGCACAAAGTGACCTTGCAAGAGAAACACTAAAGAACCCCTACGTGTTCGACTTTTTGGGGTTAAGCGAAGAAATGCAGGAAAGAGAACTGGAAAAATCCCTGATGCTGCACATTAAAAAGTTTTTGTTAGAACTGGGCCGTGGTTTTGCTTATGTAGGCAACCAGTTTAACCTGGTAATAGAAGAAGATGATTATTTTTTAGATCTGCTTTTTTATAATTATCATTTACATTGCTTTGTAGTGTTCCAATTAAAGATCGGCAAGTTTAAGCCAGAGTATGCCGGCAAACTAAATTTTTATATCAACACGGTTGACGAACAAATAAAAAGTACAGATCACAAACCAACCATTGGTGTATTGCTTTGTAAAACACCTAACCAAACGGTGGTAAAGTATGCGCTAAAGGGAATAAAAACACCCATTGGCGTAGCGGATTACGAATTTGCCAAAGCCCTCCCCAAAAATATAAAGAGCGAACTGCCCAGCATTGAAGAACTGGAAGCAGCATTGGAAAACGAGGCAAGAAAATTTCAACAGCCATTGCATAAAAAAATAAAAGCAGTGCTTGCAAAACAACAAACAATGGCAGTGGATAAAAAGAAAAAATAAGAGGAGCGGCCCTGGAAAGTAAAACTGTCTGAACTATGATTTTTGTGATTAACTAATTACCAGGATAAAAAACTCCTTTAATAAGAAAATTTAATAAGCAGTAATTGTGCCTCTTGAACAAACTTTATACCATGGCCGATGTACATAGCGTAGCAGTACGTAGTTTTAATATGCACCGCATAAAAAGTAAGGACACCAAACCTGAAATGCTGGTGCGTAAGTTTTTGCATGCACATGGCTACCGTTATCGGCTACACGAAAAAAAGCTCCCCGGCAAACCCGATATTGGTTTTCCCAAACACAAAGCAATAATTTTTATGCATCGCTGTTTCTGATATCGTCATAAAAATTGCAAATAATATTTGACGGCTAATCAATATCTTTAAATCCATAAGATTTAATTTAATTCATGTATGATTAATGTTGTTTGCGGGATTATCAAAGTAAGAGACAAAATTTTAGTTACTCAAAGAAGTGACAAAATGAAATTGCCTTTAAAGTGGGAGTTCCCAGGCGGAAAACTAGAGAAGGACGAAAATGAAATTAATTGTATTAAAAGGGAATTAAAAGAGGAGTTAAATATTGAAATTACAGTTAAACAAAAACTTTCTAATAGTATTTTCGAGTATGAAGATTTTAAAATTAACCTAATTCCATATGTTGTGGAATATGTAGCAGGTGAAATTATTTTAGCAGAGCACGCTGCATTTCAATTACTTGAGAAGCATAAATTAAGCTTACTAGATTGGGCAGAGGCCGATTTACCAATTGTCAGAGAATTAATAAATATAGAAATATGAACGAAGGCATCTATGAAGAGATTGTAACCCAATTAGT
The DNA here is from genome assembly GCA_041742655.1 of Ferruginibacter sp. Classification (GTDB taxonomy): domain Bacteria; phylum Bacteroidota; class Bacteroidia; order Chitinophagales; family Chitinophagaceae; genus Ferruginibacter. The sequence goes on from JBGSIG010000065.1 coordinate 4,630, forward strand.
ATCAAGGAAGTTAAATGAACTTGAAAAGAATGCCTACTATATAAAAGAAACAAAAATTGATAGAGAAGAAGCAGCAAGTATACTTTCCCAGCATTTATCTAAAACAATCAAGTATGCTTTCTCAATGTATCCCATCAGGCAAGTACATCTTGCCACCGTTAGCAAGCTTTTTTAATTTTACCGGTTGTTGATAAGTTTAAAATTCTGTGGCAGTAGTTCTTCTATTTTATTGATAGGATGTGTAGCGATACGGCGCAAAGTTTC
>JBGSIG010000066.1:0-2385 GCA_041742655.1 Ferruginibacter sp.
TTTGTAACGGGTAACTAACTCCTGCAATTCAGATGGCAGGGTTACGTTTATTCCGTTTACGCTTTTTATAATATCGCCTTTTTTAAGGCCAGCTTCAACTGCTGCACTATTGTCAGACACACCAGTAATCACTAAACCATCACCATTATATTTAAGATTGAGATTTTCTTTTTCTTTTTCGGGTATATCGTAGGTATTTGCTGTTGCAACCCCTAAAAAGCCTCTTTGCACATTACCATATTTTATCAAATCATCAACCACCTTTTTTACAATATTTACAGGTATGGCATAAGAGTAGCCTGAATAATATCCTGTTGGCGAAGCAATGGCTGAATTAATGCCAACCAACTCTCCATTGGTGTTAATTAATGCTCCGCCGCTGTTGCCCTGGTTTACTGCCGCATCAGTCTGAATGTAAGACTCTACCGCTGAACTCGTTTTTGTGCTTTTGTTTAAACCCAAACTTCTTGACTTCGCACTAACAATTCCGGCAGTAACGGTAGTTTCTAAATTTAATGGATAACCGAGGGCCAGTACCCATTGCCCTATTTTTACGTCGTCTGAATTACCATATAAAAGGAACGGCAAACCTGCAGCGTCAATTTTAATTACTGCCAGGTCGTAAGCCGGATCTCTGCCAACTACTTTTGCCGTGTACGATTTCTTATTACTTAATGTTACCATAACTTCATCAGCATTTTCAACTACGTGGTTGTTGGTAACTACAAAACCATCCTGGCTAATGATAACCCCAGAACCCGAAGCTCTTTGTTCGGGTACATAACCGCGCCTTCCATTGCCAAAAAATTGTTGCAACATATCATCGTCAAAAAGATCACTAAACGGATTGTTGCGTGTTTTCGGCAAATTATTGCTTGTTTGTTTTGCGTTTGTTTTAGTTTTAATATGCACCACTGTTGGCAACGCGGCCGATGCAGGTTGCGTAAAATCTACGGCACCCGGGGGAAGGTTACTATCGCTAAGCCCGGCCAGTTTATAATTAGAGGGAATGACGCCTTTTTCCTGAACGGCTAAATTATCACCGGGCGTTACAAACTTGCCATATCCCCACATAACCCCAAAAGCGGTTGATGCACTGATGAGAATGGTAAATAATACTTGCTTAATTTTCATTTGTATAAATTTTTATTTTGTACGATAAAATAAACGTAGCTGCACTATAGTGATCTAATTCTGTGCCTCACTCTACAAAGTAACGATACACTGCCAAATTGTTATTTACCAATAGCCACCTTTAACATTTAATTAGTAAGAGCTTCGTAGATGCACTATAAAGTTAGTAAAAATTGCATAGTATCTATACCATCTGCATAATCTGATAATTCCGGGCTCTGCACCTTTCCAAATGGGATATCAATACCGGCTATGCATTGCAATTCTTCATTTTCACGCAACGATGAAAGTATTGGATATACTTCGTCATAAAAGCTGTAATTTAACTGGCTTATGGGCGAAAACAGGGCATCGCTTTCTACCAATAAAGTAGCATCATTGGTCATGTAAAACCGGTTATTCATTATTTGTATAGACAAATTATAATCGAAATTGTTTTTGTATTTATGATGGTCGGCAAAATATTTATATCGGTGAAATGATTGTAACAGCGGCACAAAATCATATCCCTGTGGTACAAATATTTTTGTGACATTTCTGCAACCAAGCCCGAAAAAAGCATGGATATCGTCTGACAAATTTTCCAGTGTCGCAGTTGTTTCATCACCTTTCAAAATGGCAACCGAAGTACGGTTTTTTCGGATGATGCTTGGGTATTTTGCAAAATAGTAATCAAAGTAACGGGCGCTGTTATTACTACCAGTAGCTATGTATGCATCGCAACCTTTTAAAATGGGTGCAAGAGAAATATAGTTCTGAAGCGTAATCTCCCAACTGCACATTTTGTCGACGAGGTGTTTTAATAAAATATCATCTTTGCCCGACAATTTAATGGTTTGGATATGGCCGCTTACAAACACACATAAAAAATCATGAAAGCCAACCATTGGTATATTTCCAGCCATTACAATGCCCACATTTTTGGGAACAATAGTATCACTCACGTAATAATGATCTACCCATTTTGTCAACTTCTCTTGGGAGAGGAACTGTTCAATAATGTTTTGTACCGCCAGGTCAATAAATTCCATTGTAAACCAGCCATTATGTGTAGTTGCTTTATACTTTACATTTTGCCATTCCTCGTCATTTTCTTTTAAATATTCTCTGAGCTTTAATAATAATTCAATTCGATTTTGTAATTTCATGCTGATAATCTTATTTTGTGTTCAAAATTCGCAATTTCAAATTTCAAAATCAAAAGTAATGGCTATTAAAATAACAGACGAATGTATTAACTGCGGTGCCTGC